>JBIIQD010000324.1:0-4018 GCA_044342265.1 Hydrogenophaga sp.
CGCGCGGAAGAAGTGCCGGTTCATGAATACGTGGCGCTCGCCCATGCCGTGAAGCAAGGACAACAGGCATGAAAAAAGCCGCTGCAAGGCAGCGGCTTTTGTTGACAGCTCACCCCTGATCAGGCGGCAGCGAGCCAGTAGCCGGCGTTGAACGGGCTGCTCATGCGCAGCGCCATTGGGCTCACGTCAAGGAGCTTGTCGGTCGGCATGGGGTCTTCACTCTCGACCTCGATCGGCTCTTCGCCCTTTGGCGCGCGGGCCACCGAGAACGAGTAGAAGCAGCGGAACGGGATCTTGCGGTCGCTCCAGTAATCGGAGGCGTCGCGGAAGATGTCCAACAGCTGCTCGCGCGCCTCTTTGTCGAACTTGGCGTGCGCCGGGATGTGTTCGAGCACGACGATAAAGCCCGTCTGTGTGCCCGACTTGTGCACCAGGTCCGTCATGCAGTCATAGAGCGCGTCAAAGTTTTTGCCGAAATGCGGCGGCAACGTGTACTGCGCGGCGATCAGTTCGAGCACATCCTGCTTGCTCTGGGCTTTGGCCAGGTTTGCATACAGGAAGTGATGACCCAGCTGCTCGGCCGCGGCCTGCAGTTCTTTCACGCCAAAGGCGCGGATCGACTGAACGATGTTGGTACGCACGTTACGAAGTGGGGTATCCATCTCCGCGTCTCTTTCTACAGTCAAAGTTAAAAAACCAAACCCATTCATACCACCTGAGCACTCACTGCACGATCAGCCTGAAGCTGCTGTAGTGGTCCTGGGTGTAGTAACACGCATCTGGTGTGCGCGGCTGCTGGCCGCCACACACAATCCGCCTGGCACCCCGGTGGCTCACCCCCGGGGTGCGCACGGTGTACTCTCGGTAAAATCCTCGTTTCTGGCTTGGCAGCAACCGCTCTCGATTGCCAAACACCGTGCCATCCTTCTCGTACCGGAACGGACCGCCCTGGCGGATCAGTTCCATGACCTCTTGACCTTGCGGTGGCAGACTTGTGTAAGCCACCGACGCTACGGCAGCACCGGGTAGCACGGATGAAGATGGGGCCCGGGCCTGCACCGCAATGGTGCCAGCCGCCGCCACCAAAATCACTGTCGCGACCAGTCTGTTGACAAGACTGCTCCTGCGCGAGGTGGTGCGGACCAGTTGTAGACCCATCTGAATCCCTGTTTTCCTCAAGCCATTCACCCGCAAGAAGTCATCAATTTCAGGGAATGGACGCCGTTTGACGGGTGGGTTTACCCTGAATTTCAAGCCTGCTAGTGTGCCTGATGCGCTGCAAAAAAGCAAGCTGGTGCTAATAATTTGAGCACAATCAGCGCCAAGCCGACCGAAAAAAAGTTAGCGCTCGCTATTTGGAGTCGGCTTATCTTGAGACGTTTGCTTCGGCTACGGTCAAAGCTGTCATGTTGACAATGCGGCGCACGGTGGTGCTGGCGGTGAGGATGTGCACCGGCTTGGCCGCGCCAAGCAAGACCGGACCGATGGCGATGTTGCCGCCCGCCGCCGTCTTGAGCAGGTTGTAGGCGATATTGGCTGCGTCGATGTTGGGCAAAACCAGCAGGTTGGCGCTGCCGCGCAAGGTGGAATGGGGCATCAAAGCGGCGCGGGCTTCGTCGTCCAGTGCCACATCACCGTGCATTTCGCCGTCGACCTCCAGCCAGGGGGCCTGCTGGCGCAGCAGTTCAAGCGTGCGGCGCATTTTGATAGCAGAGGGCTGGTTGCTGGAACCGAAGTTGGAATGTGACAACAGCGCGGCCTTAGGTTCTAGTCCAAAGCGGCGCATTTCTTCGGCCGCCATGACCGTGATTTCGCACAGCTCTTCGGGCGTGGGATCGTGGTTGATATGTGTGTCGACCAGAAACACCTGGCGACCAGGCAGCATCAGACCGTTCATGCAGGCGTAGACGCGCACGTCCTGTTCAGTGCTGGGGCTGCCGCCCGCGCGTTTGCCGATCACCTGGTCGATGTACTCCAGGTGCCCATGGGTGCTGCCCCAGGTGCCGCAGATCATGCCGTCGACCTCGCCCTTGTGCATCAGCATGGCGCCGATCAGTGTCAGGCGGCGGCGCATTTCGATCTTGGCCAGCTGGGCGGTCACGCCCTTGCGCTCGGTCATCTGGTGGTAGGTCTGCCAGAAGTCCCGGTAGCGGTGGTCTTGCTCGACGTTGACCACGTCATAGTCCAGCTCCTCCTTCAGGCGCAGGCCGAACTTTTCGATACGCTGGGCGATGATCGCAGGACGACCGATCAGCGTCGGGCGGGCCAGGCCTTCGTCGACCACGATCTGGCAGGCCCGCAGCACACGCTCTTCTTCACCTTCGGCGTAGGCCACCCGCTTCTTGACTGCCTTCTTGGCCGCCGAGTAGATCGGCTTCATGATGGTGCCCGAGGCCAGCACGAAGCTTTCCAGACGCTGCCTGTAGGCCTCCATGTCGGCGACCGGGCGCAGCGCCACGCTGCTGTCGGCCGCGGCCTGGGCCACGGCTGGCGCGATTTTCATCATCAAACGCGGGTCGAACGGTTTGGGGATCAGGTACTCCGGACCGAAGGCCAGTTTTTCGCCCGCATACGCGGCCGCCACCACTTCGCTCTGCTCGGCCTGGGCCAGCTCGGCGATAGCGTGCACCGCAGCGATTTCCATCTCGACCGTGATGGTCGAGGCGCCAGCGTCGAGTGCGCCACGAAAGATGTACGGGAAGCACAGGACGTTGTTGACCTGGTTCGGGTAATCGGTGCGGCCCGTGGCCATGATGGCGTCGTCACGCACCGCTTTCACATCTTCCGGCTGAATCTCGGGGTTCGGGTTGGCCAGCGCGAAGATCAGCGGGTTGGCCGCCATCTTGGCGACCATGTCTTTCTTGAGCACGCCGCCAGCCGACAAGCCAAGAAAAATGTCTGCGCCCGCGATCACTTCGCTCAAGGTGCGCTGTTCGGTCTTCTGGACAAACACAATCTTGTCTTCGTCCATCAACTCGGTGCGGCCGGCGTACACCACACCGGCCAGATCGGTGACCCAGATGTTTTCACGCGGCAGGCCCAGCTTGACCAGCAGGCCCAGGCAGGCCAGCGCGGCAGCCCCGGCGCCCGAGGTCACCAGTTTGACCTTCTTGATGTCCTTGCCGACCACCTTCAGGCCGTTGAGCAGGGCCGCGCCCACCACGATCGCGGTGCCGTGCTGGTCGTCGTGGAAGACCGGGATCTTCATCCGCTCGCGCAGCTTGCGCTCCACGTAAAAGCAGTCTGGCGCCTTGATGTCTTCGAGGTTGATGCCGCCGAAGGTGGGTTCGAGCGACGCGATGATGTCGACCAGCTTATCCGGGTCCTTCTCGTTGATCTCGATGTCGAAGACGTCGATGCCCGAGAACTTCTTGAACAGCACGCCCTTGCCTTCCATCACAGGCTTGGCCGCCAGCGGGCCGATGTCGCCCAGGCCAAGCACGGCGGTGCCGTTGGTGATGACGGCCACCAGGTTGCCGCGGCTGGTGTATTTGAAGGCGTTGTTCGGGTCGGCAACGATTTCTTCACACGGCGCCGCCACCCCGGGCGAGTAAGCCAGGGCCAGGTCGCGCTGGTTGGTCAGTTGCTTGGTGGCCGCGATAGCCACTTTTCCGGGGGTGGGGAACTCGTGGTATTCGAGGGCGGCGCGGCGCAGTTCAGCGCGTTTGTTGGCCTGGGCCTTGTCGTTGCTCATGGGCATGTCTCCGGCATTGGTATTCTGCAATATGAAAACGAATTGCACATTCTAAATCCACAGACCTCTCACGGCCAGTGGTTTCTGTGCTTTGGCGGCAAGCCCAGGAGAGCCATTGTCGAGCGGAAACAGGCTTGTGCAAGCTCGGTTTTCCACATCCATGCCCACAAGACAACGGTGGTTGTTCCGCATTTGATGGTAATGCGAATCATTCGCATATAATACCAGCACACCAAAGCGGCACGCTGCCGATGCGCTTTGACCAGCGATGGTGCCATTCACACTGGAGGCCTTCTCATGTTGACACCCCATGCCTTGCACAAC
>JBIIQD010000325.1:0-4006 GCA_044342265.1 Hydrogenophaga sp.
ACCACGTGTGCTGCCGCTTCCCCCTCGGGGTATTGGCGCTTGTATTCACGCCGCTGATAAATGCCTTTGACACCCAGGGCAGCGATGGCCTTGGCAATCGGTTCATCGACCTGGCGCTTGATCCAGACAAATGTCTTGTCTTCGTTGACCAGTTTCTTCTTCAGCTCAGACAGAGGCATGTCAAGCAACTTCGCCAGGTCGCGCAGCTTGGGTTCTGACTTGTCCACATCCTCCGGAATTGCCCAGATGCTCTGCGCCACCACGCTGGACGCCAGGATGAGGCCATTGCGGTCCAGCACGCGGCCACGGTTGGCGGGCAGTTCCAGCGTGCGGGCAAAGCGCACCTCGCCCTGCCGCAAGTAGAAGTCGTTGCCAAAGACCTGCACATACGCCGCACGCCCACCCAAACCGGCGAACCCTAGCGCCAGTGCCGCCACAATGAACTTGCTGCGCCAGACTGGCGTCTTGCTGGCCAACAACGGACTGGCGCTGTAGTTGACGGCGCGCTGGTGTGCGTTCTTCACTGCCCCACCCCTTGCTGCGGCGCCGGCTCGGCAGGTGGCATCAGACTCACGTATTCGGTGATGCCCGGATTCACCGGGCGCATCTGCAACTGGCGCGACGCCAGCTGTTGCACCCTTGCCGGCGTGGCCTGCGCGCGCTTTTGCACCTGCAGTTGTTCGTGCTCAGCCTCCAGACGGTGCGTCTGGGCATTGGCCTTGTCGATGGCGGTGTACAGGCGGCGCGATTGGTACTGGGTGTGCACCAGGAAAAAGGCACTGGCCAGCACCGCCGCGAGCAACACAAGGTTGAGTCGAATCATCTGGGGCCCCCCAGGCTGGTCACTGCGCTCATGCCGCCACCTCCGACCGCGTTGCCGCGCGCATGACCGCGCTTCGAGAACGCGGATTGATGTCGACTTCCGAGACCGACGGCATCACGCGACTCACCTCGATCAGCCGCGTCGGTGCAGGCTCTGCAAAGGGGACGCGGCGATCCACCACAGCGCGTGAATGGCGCGCCATGAACTGCTTGACCATACGGTCTTCCAGTGAGTGGAAGCTGATCACAACCAGTCGACCTCCGGGACGCAAAACATGCAGACTGTCCTCTAGCGCTTGTTGCAACTCTTCAAGCTCGGCGTTGATGAAAATCCGAAAAGCCTGAAATGTGCGCGTTGCAGGGTCCTTGCCCGGCTCGCGGGTTTTGACCGCGCCAGCCACGACTTCGGCCAGTTCACGGGTGGTTCGAAGAGGGCCCCATTCCTGTCGGCGACGATCAATCGCCTTTGCAACCTGTTGAGCAAACCGTTCTTCGCCATATTCACGAATGACCTCCGACACAATGGAAACATCGGCTGTTTCCAGCCATTGCGCCACGCTCTGGCCGCGCGTGGTGTCCATGCGCATGTCCAGAGGACCATCGTGACGAAAAGAAAAACCCCTTGCGGGGTCGTCGATCTGGGGTGAGCTCACTCCCAGGTCCATCAACACCCCGTCCGCACACTGCGGACCCAGACCCCCAAGCAGGCGAAAGCCCTCGTGACGGACTGTCAATCGGGCATCGGCGCCTGACATCGATTGCGCCACGGCGATCGCTTGCGGATCTTTGTCGAACACCGTCAGGCGGCCTGCCGGGGAGAGACGCTGCAGGATCAAACGAGAGTGACCACCGCGTCCAAACGTGGCATCCACGTAATGCCCATCCGCACGAATGGCCAGCGCTTGCACGGCTTCGTTGAGCAGGACAGTGTGATGAGCCCATGCGCTTGTCACCATGACCTTCAAAAGGAGAAGTCTTTGAGGACATCGGGCATGGGCTTTTGCATCTCTTCGGCTTCCTTGGCGGCGTAGGCCTGCGCATCCCACAGCTCCAGGTAAGACCCCATGCCCAGCAACACCGCCTCGCGTGAAATGCCTGCCGCCGCGCGCAACTCTGGGGACACCAGGATGCGACCCGTCGCGTCCATGTCCACTTCCATCGCGTTGCCCAGAAAAATGCGGCGCCACCACTGGGCATCCATGGGCAATGAAGCGATGCGGGCCCGGAATTTGTCCCACTCGTCTCGAGGGAATACCATCAGGCAGCCGTGCGGGTGTTTCGTGATGGTCAGAAGACCCGATTGAGCGCTCAGGGCGTCACGGTGCCGGGTTGGCATGGACAGCCGACCCTTGGCATCGAGACTGAGAGAGGAAGCGCCTTGAAACACCCGTATTCACCCTGCTAAAACACTTTTCACCACTTAACTGCACTTTTTCCCACTGTAGCAGGAAATCCATCGGGCGTAACCACCGATGCTCAGTATTTTTTCAATGAAATCAATCACTTAGAACACATTTTGAAGCAACTCATGCCTCGAAATCTTCAGCAAAAGCAAGTACTTACAGCGCGCTGTGAAAGTGATGCTTGAAACGCGTCGCTCAGCGGGATACCGACAAAGGGCCATGCCGCGCCTTAACCCTGCTGGCGATTTCCAGAAAAAAAGGCCTCAACCGCTGATCGCGGATGAGGCCCGGTGCGGTGGTTTTGTGGCTTAGAGGATGTAGCGGGACAGGTCTTCGTTCCGGCTGAGTTCGCCCAAGCGGCCGTTCACATAGTCGGCATCAATGACAACCGTGCCGTTCTGCAACCCGGTGGCTCCGAAACTGACCTCGTCCAGCAAATGCTCCATCACCGTGGCCAGGCGCCTCGCACCGATGTTCTCAGTGCGCTCGTTGACATCGCAGGCGATCTGCGCCAGCTGGCGAACCCCGTCGGGTCGAAACTCCAGGGTGACGCCTTCGGTGGCCAGCAGCGCCTGGTACTGTTTGACCAGACTGGCGTGGGTGCTGGTGAGGATGGCCTCGAAATCGTCGACCGACAGTGACTGCAGCTCGACCCGAATCGGAAAGCGCCCTTGGAGCTCCGGAATCAGGTCGCTGGGTTTGGCCAGGTGGAACGCGCCACTGGCAATGAACAGGATGTGGTCGGTTTTGACCATGCCGTATTTGGTCGACACCGTCGTGCCTTCGACCAGCGGCAACAGGTCGCGCTGCACGCCTTGGCGGGAGACCTCGGCGCCACCTGTTTCGCTGCGCGAGGCCACCTTGTCAATCTCATCGATGAAGACAATGCCGTTCTGCTCGGTGTTGTGCAGCGCTCGGCTCTTGATGTCCTCGTCGTTGACCAGCTTGCCGGCCTCTTCGTCGACCAGCAGCTTCATCGCTTCGGCGATCTTGAGTTTGCGTTTGCGTCGGCGTTCCTGGCCCATCTGACTGAACATGCCGCGCAGTTGCTCGGCCATCTCTTCCATGCCGGTCGGCCCCATCACCTGCATGCCCGGCGCTGTTTCGGCCAGGTCGATCTCGATCTCGCGGTCGTCGAGCTGGCCTTCGCGCAGCTTCTTGCGAAAAGACTGGCGCGCAGTGCTGTCGGGGTTGGGCTGCGGCTCGCCCCCAGGCCCCCGGGGTGGTGGCAACAAAACATCCAGGATGCGGTCCTCGGCAGCGTCCTCGGCGCGCATTCGCTGCTTGCGCATGTCAGACTCACGGGTTTGCTTGACCGCCATATCGACCAGGTCGCGCACGATGCTGTCGACGTCTTTGCCGACATAGCCCACTTCGGTGAATTTGGTGGCTTCGACCTTGATGAAGGGCGCGTCGGCCAGCCGAGCCAGGCGCCGCGCAATCTCGGTCTTTCCCACGCCGGTCGGACCGATCATCAGGATGTTCTTGGGCGTGATTTCAGGGCGCAGTTTCTCGTCCACCTGCTGGCGGCGCCAGCGGTTGCGCAACGCGATGGCCACCGCGCGTTTGGCGCCATTCTGGCCAATGATGAATCGGTCAAGTTCGGAGACGATTTCCTGGGGCGTCATTGAAGACATGACTTAGAGCACCTCAACGGTGTGGTTCATGTTGGTGTAGATGCAAATCTCGCCCGCGATGGCCAGCGATTGGCGCACCACGTCTTCAGCGCTCAAAGCAGTGTGCTGCACCAGCGCGCGCGCCGCGGCCTGGGCATAGGCGCC
>JBIIQD010000326.1:0-3995 GCA_044342265.1 Hydrogenophaga sp.
CGACAGGCCCTGTCAACCCAGGGTTGTCGCAAGCCCGCGCATACTGGAAGCCAAGGAGATTTTTCATTCATGACAAACCCCACCATCGTGCTCGGAGGCGGCTGCTTCTGGTGCACCGAGTCTGTTTACAAAGAAGTGCGCGGCGTGACCGACGTCGAATCCGGCTACAGCAACGGCCAGGTGCCGCAGCCCAGCTACGAAGACGTGTGCACCGGCACCACCGGCTGCAACGAGGTGGTGAAGCTGACCTACGACCCAGCGCTCATCAGCACCCGCGAAATCCTGGAAATCTTTTTCGTGGTCCACGACCCGACCACGCTGAACCGCCAAGGCAACGATGTGGGCACGCAGTATCGCAGCGGCATTTACTTCACCAGCGAAGAACAGCGCGCCACCGCGCAGGAGCTGATCGACGAGCTGACGGCGGAGAACGCGTTCGGTCGCCCCATCGTGACCGAGCTGCTGCCGCTGGCGAACTACTGGCCGGCCGAGGCCTACCACCAGGACTTCTTCGAGCGCAACCCGCACCAGGGCTACTGCATGGCGGTGGCGGCGCCCAAGGTGGCGAAATTCAGGAAGACCTTCACGCGTCTGGCAAAGCCCGGCGGGGGCTAGTCAGTCTCGGCCAGAAAATGATGACCGCCAAACCCCCCAGCACCAGCGCACAGGCCCCCAGCTTCCAGCCCGGCATCGATTCCCCCAGCAGCAAGGCCGAGGCGCCCATGCCGAACAGCGGAACCAGCAGCGCCATGGGTGTGACGGTGGCCGCTGGATGGCGCGACAGCAGCCAGTTCCAGGCGCCATAGCCAAACAGCGAATTGCCCAGCGCCTGCCACAGCACCGTGGCCCAGGTGGAGGCGCTGGCCGCCTGCAGCGCATGGCCGATGGCGGTCGGCCCTTCGAAAACCAGGCTCAGCGCCAGCAGTGGCGGCACCGCAAAAACGCTGCTCCACACCACAAAGTGCAGCATGTTCACCCGACCCGCCGACTTTGCCACGAGGTTGGCGCAGGCCCAGAAAAAAGCGGCCGCCAGAATCAGCCCCAGTCCAAGCCACGTCACTTGCGCGCCGAGGTTAAGGGCGATGAGCAGCAGCCCGCCCAGCGCCATCAGCAAACCCGCCACCTGATAGCCGCGCACGCGCTCCTTGAGCAGCATCAACGACAGGCCGATGGTGAAAAACACCTGCAACTGAATCACCAGCGAAGCCAGGCCCGGCGAGATGTGGTCCTGAATCGCCAGGTACAGCAGACCGAACTGCCCCACGCCCAGCAGCACACCAAAGGCGGACAGCGAGCGCCAAGGCACAGCCGGCCGTGGCATGAACAGCACCCAGGGCAGAGCCGATAGCGCGAAGCGCAGCGTGGCAAACAAGAAGGGCGGCATGCCGCCATCCAGTCCCCAGCGAATGACTACGAAATTCGTACCCCAGACAAAAACCACCGAGAGGGCCAGGAGAAGGTGGGTGGTGGGCAAACGAAGCTCCGAGGGGTTGGGAAGGGCAGTGTAGCGATGGTGGTGGAGCGGGACGGAACCGTGCAGGTGTGACCGAATGCCGCACTGGCTGTCAGGCAAGAGGTTTCATGCCATTCCCAGCCGTTGAACCAAAGCATTCAAACCCAAAAGAAGATTGATTTTCTTCAAGTTCTTTCCGCTTTTGCCTTCAGTCTGAACACCGCTGTGTCGAAGAGTTGGGTGTACCGGCACTCCTTGTGGTGGCCTGCATCCAGCAGGTCGGTGTCCGGTTTGAAGGACGAAAGCATGAACAAGACTTACAGATCGATCTGGAACGCCAGTCTGGGCTGCTATGTGGCAGCGCCGGAGAGTGCGGTTGGGCACTCAGCGGGCACCTCGTGCAAACGCGTGGTGCGAGCCAATCCCCTGATGCGATCGAAGTCGATGATGGCGCTGGAGTCCCGTGTGCTGTTTGACGGCGCCATGCTGGCCACGGCCATCGAACCCAGCAGCGCTCCGCTGCCACCGGAGATTCCGGACGTGAGCACCCCAGCCGTGGCCGTTGAAGCGCCCACCGCTCAGCCGACCACCGCGTCCCCGGTGACCGAGGTGGTGAGCCCCGAGCCGGTGACGACAGTGCCTCAGATCGGTGCGACCACGACCGCTGAAACGCCCATCACAAGCACCGCCTCTGGCGAGACCGTCACGGCCCCTGTCAGCACTGCGCTGCCCACGACTGAGACCACCATCGAGACCGTCAGCGACACCACACCACTGGCCGTTGAACCTCCCACCGTCACCCGCCAGGAAATTGTGTTTATCGACGCGCGGGTGAGCGATCCCGCCGCCTTCCAGGGTCAGGACCGCGAAGTCATCGTACTGAACATGGAACAAGACGGCCTGGCGCAGATTGCCAGCGCGCTGAATGGTCGCACCGGCGTTGACGCGATTCACATCGTCAGCCACGGCAGCGATGGCCTCTTCACCTTGGGCAGCACCGAAGTCACCGCCGCTTCCATCCAGACGACGCAACTCGCCTATCTGCAGGGCATTGGTCAGGCACTGAGCGCGGACGGCGACATATTGATCTACGCCTGCGACTACGCGTCGGGCGCCTCGGGCCTGGAAGCCATGAACCTGCTGGCCGACATCACCGGCGCGGACGTGGCCGCCTCCGTGGACGCCACGGGACACGAATTGTTGGGTGCCGACTGGGCGCTGGAGCAATCGACGGGCGCGATCGAGGTGCAGGCACTGGCACCGCTGGCCTGGATGAACGCGCTGGACTTCACCTTCACCGGTGCCGGCACCGTCGGCGCCCTGGGCATGGCCAACAACATCATGGGCGCCGGCGTGACCGTCGTGTCCGCCACCTACCAGGGTGGTGCCACCCAGTCGGGCACCTTTGCCGCCGGCTCGGGCGTCACCTTCGGCTCCAACGTGCTGGGCTTCACCTCCGGCACCATCCTGTCCACCGGCAGTAACGCGGCCGGCGTGGCCGGTCCGAACAGCAACCCGGCGTTTGGCGACAACGCGCCCGGCGTGGACGGGGACCCGACCCTGGACGCGATGGCAGGCTTCCCGACCCTGGATGCGGCCATCCTCAACATCAGCTTCATCCCCGATGTGCCGCCCGGCGGCAACGTGGGCGATGTCGGGCGCATGACGCTGGAAATCGTGTTCGGCTCCGACGAGTACCTCGAGTACGTGAACCAGGTCAACGACGTGATGGAAGTGACCGTCAACGGGCAGGTGGTCTCCCTGGTGCCCAACGCGTCCGGCGGCGAGTCGACGATCGGCATCAACAGCGTCAACACCACACAGAACCCTTCCCTGTTCATCGACAACGCTGGGGGCACCTACAACACCCAGATGGACGCCTTCACGGTCACCATCCCGATGGTGTTTGACATCATCGTGGGCCAGACCAACACCATCCGGCTGGCCGTGGCCGATGCGGTCGATGACGTGCTCGACTCCTGGCTGTTCATCCGCGCCGATTCCGGCCAGACCGTGGTCGTGGCCGAAGACGATCAGGTGACCACCGCCGCCAACCTGCCGATCACGGTGGACTTGACGGCCAACGACTACAGCCTGGCCGGCGGTAGCATGACGCTGACCCAGATCCAGGGACAGGCGGTGTCACAGGGTCAGGTGATCACGCTGGCCTCGGGCATTCAGCTCACGGTGGGCGCGGGCGGCCAGGTCACCGTGACCGGCAACGGCAGCAGTGCGGCCAACGACACGTTCACTTATCAGGTCTCCAACGGCATGGGCGGCATCGCATCGGCCACGGTCAACGTGGAAGTGACCGCGCCCAACCTGAACCCGCCGGTGGCGCAGGACGACATCGAGACGGTGCTGGCCAACGCCACGCTCAGCGACAGCGTGCTGACCAACAACGGCAACGGCGCCGACACCGATCCCAACGGCGACCCGCTGTCGGTGGTGCAGGTCAACCTGACCGGCTTCACCCCGGGTGATCCGATCACCCTGGCCTCGGGCGCACTGCTGACGATGAACGCCAACGGCACCTACGTTT
>JBIIQD010000327.1:0-3982 GCA_044342265.1 Hydrogenophaga sp.
CGACTCGCCGAGTTTGCGCCGCAGGTGGTGCACATGCACTTCAATGGCGTTGCTCTCCAGCCCCTCACCAAATCCGTACAGGGCCGACTCCAGACGGGCCTTGGACAGCACTTGGGGGCGGGCTCGCAACAGGGTCAGCAGCAGGGCGAACTCCTTGCCGCCCAGGGCCACCGGCAAGCCGGCGCGCTCGACCGCGTGCGTGGCGGGATCCACCACCAGCTCCCCATACTCGATCGTTGGCTTGCCGCGACCACCGGCGCGCCGAAGCATGGCGCGCAACCGGGCCAGCAGTTCGTTAGGGTCAAAGGGTTTGACGATGTAGTCATCTGCACCTTCGTCCAGCCCAGTGATGCGGTCACTCACCCCGTCGCGGGCTGTCATGATCAACACCGGCATGTCGCGCTGCGGCAAGCTGGACGCATGGCTCCGCCGTTCCACCTGACCACGCAGTCTGCTCAGCAGGTCCAGGCCATCGCCATCGGGTAGACCCAGATCAAGCAACATCACGTCAAACGGTTCAACGCACAGCGCCGTCCATGCCGACTCCAGCGTGCCACACACATCAACCGCGTAGCCCGCCTGACGCAAGGAAACCCCCAGGCCGTTGGCGATGCCGGGATCGTCTTCCACCACAAGTGCTCGCATGTTCTGAACTGCGCCAGGCGCGTCGACAAAGAAGGGCAATTATCCCGACACCGCTTAAGGCGCTCTTAAACTCCGCCGTACAGCATCACCGTCCATGCTGAACCACACGCCGACGACACGTCGCCTGGAACGACTGACGGTGCTGGCGCTGGTGACGCTTGCTGGTGGCAGTGCTCGTCGCAGGCGCAGTGGCAGGCATGGGGCAGACGCTGCGCGACGCCCATCCGCCCAGCCACACGCTGTGGACTGCACTGATCTGCAGCGGAGTTGCATTGACTGGCTGGCAGCTGGCCATGCCCTGGCTACGCGCCGGACGCGTTCAACGCCCCGTCACGCCGTAGTAGTCGACAAACCAGTCGACGAAGTGTTGCACGCCGACCCGCAAGTCGGTGTCGGCGCGTACCCCAAATCCGGCTTCCAGTCGCGAGGTGTCGGCCCACGTGTCGGGCACATCGCCGGCCTGCATGGGCAGGAAGTTCTTGACCGCTGTACGGCCGCACGCTTCTTCGAGGCAGGCGATGAACTCCATCAGCGGCACCGGTCCGTTGTGGCCCACGTTGAGCACCCGGTGCGGCGCCTTGCCATCTTCGCGCTGCGGTGGCTGCCCCGCCACCGCCATCACCGCATCCACCACATCATCGACATAGGTGAAGTCGCGGCGCAGGTTACCGTGGTTGTACACGTCGATGGCTTGGCCTGCGAAGATCGCGCGAACGAACTTGAAGATGGCCATGTCGGGCCGACCCCAGGGGCCGTAAACCGTGAAAAGACGCAGCGCCGAGGCGGGGATGCCGTAAAGATGGCTGTAGCTGTGCGCCATCAGCTCGTTGGCCTTCTTGCTCGCGGCGTACAGCGATATCGGCGCATCGGTCACCATGTCTTCGCGCAACGGCATCTCGCGCGCGGCACCATAGATCGAGCTCGACGAGGCGTAGACCAGATGCTTCACGCCGCTGTGGCGGCAGCCTTCGAGCACGGTGAGCATGCCCGCCATGTTGCAGTCCAGGTAGGCCATCGGGTGATCGACCGAGTGGCGCACGCCGGCCTGAGCAGCCAGGTGGATCACGATGTCGTAGCGACTTCGTGCGAACAACTCCGCGACACCCTCGCGGTCGGCCAGGTCGAGGCGGTGAAACACGAAGCCTGGTCGCGCCAGCAGGCGGACCAAACGCGCTTGTTTGAGGGCGGGCTCGTAGTACGGCGTCATGTTGTCCACGCCGTCGACCGCCCAGCCCCGGTCCAGCAGCCGATGGGTCAGATGAAAACCGACAAAACCGGCAGCGCCGGTGACCAGCACGCGCGGAGCAGACAGTGTGTCCAGCAGGTTCATGGCAACACGCCCTGGGTCACGGGACGGTAAACGTAGCGCCGCTCTTGCTTGGGCGGTTCGCAGCTGGCGCGCATGGAGTCGGCGCCATAGATCACCCATTCGCGCCGGTGCGCCTGGCCCAGAGACAGCGTCTTGCTCACATCAAAACAGTTCAGCCCGGCATTGGTCGGCACCAGCAGGAAACGCTGCGGCGCCTCACGCATCCAGAGCCAGGCGTTGCGCTCCTGCTCTTCGAGGGACGCCAGGTAGCTGAAATGGGTCAGCGGCCGATGGCTGAACAACAGGAACTGCTCCTTGAACTGCACCAGACCCAACTCCGTGGTCGGCGCAAGCCTTTGCTCCACCTGCTCCATCATTGCCTGTGGCGTGCGGTACGGGTCGACGCGAGGCCAGACCATCAGCGCAATGAAAGCCCATAGCGTGAGACTGGTGGCAGCCAGCCGCACCAGCAGGTCCTTGCGCCGGATAAGCACCAGCAAGATCAGCAAGGTGACCCCCATCGCGATCAACGGCGTCGAAAGGGTGGCGATCAGCTCAGCGTGGTCGGGCGCTTTGCGAAGCAGCCCGTCGGGCGCGACGCGCAGCATGACGCCCAGGCCCGCCAGCGCCAGCGCCAGCAGGTACAGAAACCCCTGAAAGAACGCCCCGATCCGTGCCGCAGCGACGCCCCCGAGCACCCGCGTCCAAAGTACACCAACCACCAGCGCCATCATCGGCAGCGCCGGGAGTATGTAGACCTCGCGCTTGCCTGTGCTGATCGAAAAGAAGAGCAACACCAGCCCGACCCAGGCCAGCAACACGCGCACGCGCCGGTCCTCACGCAGCAACGTGATCAGGGGCTTGAAGAACAACAGCAACAGCAGCGGCAGCGGGAACCAGATGGTGGGGATTGCCTGGGTGAAAAAATAGTGCCAGGGCTTGTCGACATGGTGCCAGGCGTTGACAAAGCGCTCGCCGGTCTGACGAAACAACAGATCGTCGCGATAGGCCACCATGGTGTCCGTTCCGATGCTGCGCACCTGCCACAGCATCGGCCCCAGCCACAGCGCGATCACCGCCAGCATCACCAGCAGGCCCGAGGCCAGGCGCCAGCGCCAGACCTGCTCGACACCCGATCGTGGGTTCTTCACCCAGATCGCCAGGGGCAAGAGCATCAGCAACGGCAGGAAGCCCACGCCCTTGGTCATGATCCCCAGCGCCATGGCGACCCAGGCCGTGAAATACCACCCCCAGTGCGGGCCAGCGAAAAAATGCCTGAGCAAGCCGTAGCAACCCAGCGTGATCCAGAAACACACCAGCGCGTCGATCTGTGCCGCCTTGCCCTGCAACAGGAACTGCGGTGTGAACACCAGCACCAGCACAGCCGCCAGCGCAACTTCGCGGCTCCACAGGCGCCGGCCAATGTCATGCACCAGCACCAAGGTGCCAATTGCCGCCAGCGCGCTGGGCAGCAGAAACGAGACTTTGATGTTGCCGATCAGAGCAAACGCCACGGCGCTGAGCCACATGAACACCGGCGGCTTGTCCGGGTAGGGCTCACCGCCGCGTGTGGGAAACAGCCACTGACCGCTTTCAACCATTTCGCGTGCGACCTGTGCAAATCGTGGCTCATCGGCGGGCCAGGGGTACCGCAGTCCGATCCCCAACAGCAACACAACGGCGGTGGCCACCATCCAGAACAAGGTCAGGCGGCGAGTCTGCTCGTCAGCGGTCATGAGGTTTGTGATTCGAAAGTGCCACTCCAAGCAGCGGTGGAACCGGCTTTGCCGGGCCGCTCGCTGTGCCACCTTGAGGGGGAGATGCCAGAGGCGGCGCAAGGGTGTTTCGATACTGCTGCAGGCGTTGCTTGAAGCCGTGGTGGTACAGGTACAGCCCCAGTCCGGTCGAGACAATCAGCAACAGCACGCTGACCCAGATCTGCGAACTGTCGTGCAAAGCAAGGCCCGAACCGGCATAGCTGAACAGCAGCATCTGCGGCAGGTAGCCCAGCAAGCTGCCCAAGAGCAC
>JBIIQD010000328.1:0-3972 GCA_044342265.1 Hydrogenophaga sp.
CCCGCCGGATACCCGCCCTACCCTGGCCACCTGTGCACTTCGGTCAACCATGTGGTTTGCCACGGCATTCCCAACGACAAGCCGCTCAAGAAGGGGGACATCCTCAACGTCGACGTCACCGTCATCACGCCCGAGGGCTGGTATGGCGACAACAGCCGCATGTACCTGATCGGCGGAGAAGCCGCTTGCAGCGTGCAGGCCCGTCGCCTGTCCCAGGTCACTTTCGAAGCCATGTGGAAAGGCATCGTGATGGTCAAACCGGGGGTGCGCCTGGGCGACATCGGCCACGCGATCCAGACATTCGCCGAAGGCAGTGGATACACGGTGGTGCGCGAGTTTTGCGGCCATGGCATTGGACAGCGATTTCATGAAGAGCCCCAGGTGCTGCACTATGGTCGCCCTGGCACGTTGGAAGAGCTCAAACCAGGCATGACCTTCACCATCGAGCCCATGATCAACGCCGGCAAACGCGAGATCAAGGAAGTGGGTGACGGCTGGACCATCGTCACACGCGACAGGTCGTTGTCCGCGCAGTGGGAACACACCGTGCTGGTCACGCCCACCGGCTACGAGGTGCTCACGCTGTCGGCTGGCAGTCCGCCGCTGCCAGACTTTGTGTCCACCACCGTCTGCTGAACCCTGGAGCGCAACCATGGGTGAAGCCGCAGGCGACATCGGCGCACTGCGCCAACGCTACAAGCAAGACAAAAGCAGCCTGTTTGTCCAGCTCGGCCAACAGGGCGCGTCGACCCGCGGGGTGCGAAGGGCCTTGCATCAGCTGGCGGACTTGACTGACAACACCTTGCGTCAGCTGTGGCGCGCGGCGGGCTTTGGCTCGGACTTTGCGCTGATTGCCGTGGGTGGGTTCGGTCGCGGCGAGCTGTTTCCGAACTCCGATGTCGATGTGCTGGTGCTGCTGCCCGATGGGGTGCACGCCGAAAGTGACGACATGTTGAAAGCCCGACTGGAGAGCTTTATCGGAGCGTGTTGGGACGTGGGTCTTGAAATCGGGTCCAGCGTTCGCACGGCCAGCGAGTGTGTGGACGAGGCGGTGCGCGATGTGACGATTCAGACCTCTTTGCTCGAAGGTCGGCTGATCGTGGGCTCAAAGCCTCAATTCAATGGCCTGGTGCGGCGTCTGGGTGAGGTGATGGACCCCAAGGCCTTCTTCGTCGCCAAGACCTTGGAGCTGCGGCAGCGACACACCAAATTCGACAACACGCCCTACTCGCTCGAGCCCAACTGCAAAGAGTCGCCGGGTGGCCTGCGCGACCTGCAAGTGATTCTCTGGATCGCCAAAGCAGCGGGTCTGGGTCGCAGCTGGGACGAGCTGGCGCGCAAGGGACTGGCCACACCGCTGGAAGTGCGACAAATCAAGGCCAATGAGGCCCTGCTGAGCCTGATTCGGGCACGCCTGCACCTGCTGGCGCACCGGCGTGAAGACCGGCTGGTGTTCGACCTGCAGACCGCTGTGGCGGAATCGTTTGGGTTCACCGCCCAACCGAAAACACCAAACGCGACGCCGCCCGCGCCAACATCAAGATACGCCCGCCGCGCCAGTGAAGAGCTGATGCGGCGCTACTACTGGGCCGCCAAAGCGGTGACGCAGCTGAATCAGATCCTGCTGCTCAACATCGAAGAACGCCTGAATAGCGACGAAAGCGGCGCTGATCGACTGCGCCCGATCAACGAGCGTTTCCTGGACAAGGCCGGCATGCTGGAAGTGGCCAGCGACAACCTGTACTTCCAGCAGCCCCACGCCATCCTGGAAACCTTCTTGCTGTACCAGACCACCATGGGCATCAAGGGCCTGTCGGCGCGCACACTGCGCGCGCTCTACAACGCCCGCTCAGTGATGAACGCGAAGTTCCGGTCTGACCCGGTCAACCGCGTCACCTTTCTTCGTATCCTGCAGCAACCTGAGGGCATCACCCACGCCTTGCGATTGATGAACCAGACCTCGGTGCTGGGTCGCTATCTGTGGGTGTTCCGCCACATCGTCGGCCAGATGCAGCACGACCTGTTTCACGTTTACACGGTGGACCAGCACATCTTGATGGTGTTGCGAAATGTGCGCCGCTTCTTCATTGCGGAGCACTCACACGAGTACCCGTTTTGCTCGCAATTGGCTGCGGGCTGGGACAAGCCCTGGATCTTCTACATTGCGGCGCTGTTCCACGACATCGCCAAGGGCCGCGGTGGCGACCACTCCGAGCTTGGTGCCAGCGACGTGCGCAGCTTCTGCCGCCAGCACGGTATTGAGCGCGAAGACAGCAAACTGATCGAGTTTCTGGTCTCCGAACACCTGACAATGAGCCGCATCGCGCAGAAGGAAGACCTCAGCGATCCAGATGTCATCAGCGCATTTGCCCGACGCGTAGGAGACGAACGTCGGCTGACGGCGCTGTACCTTTTGACAGTGGCCGACATCCGCGGCACCAGCCCCAAGGTCTGGAACGCCTGGAAAGGCAAGTTGCTGGAGGACCTGTACCGCTACACACTGCGCGCCCTGGGTGGTCGGGCACCCGACCCAGGCGCTGTGATCGAGTCGCGCAAGCGTGAGGCGCTCTCGTTGCTGGCCTTGCATGCTTTGCCTCACATGGCCCATAAGACGCTGTGGGACACACTGGACCTGGGCTACTTCATGCGCCACCAGGCCGACGAGATCGCCTGGCACACCCGTGTGCTGACCCGACAGCTGGCCATCAGCGCCCGCAGTGAAGCCACTGCAGCTTCGTCACCGGATGGCGAGGTCACCACCCCTGAAGCCGCCATCGTTCGCGCCCGCCTATCGCCCGAGGGCGAAGGCCTGCAGGTGCTGGTGTATGCGCCCGACCAGAACGATCTGTTTGCCCGCATCTGCGGCTATTTCGACAACGCCGGTTTTTCGATCCTCGATGCCCGCATCCACACCACCTTGAAACGCCACGCGCTGGACACTTTCCAGGTCGTCGCCCCCACGCTGTCGGATCACTACCGCGAACTGATTGCGATGGTCGAGAACAACCTGGCGAGCACCATTGACCAGCGAGGCCCGCTGCCACCGCCGAGCAAAGGACGGCTGTCCAGGAGGGTCAAAAACTTCCCGATCACACCGCGTGTGGACCTGCGACCGGATGAAAAAGCGCAGCGCTGGCTGCTCAGCATCTCAGCCAGCGACCGAGCCGGTCTGCTGTACTGCATCTCGCGGGTGCTCGCCCAACACGAACTGAGCGTGCAACTCGCCAAGGTCACGACCTTGGGCGAGCGCGTCGAAGACACCTTCCTGATCAGCGGCCCTGAGTTGCAAGTCAACAAACGGCAGATTCAGATCGAAACTGAGCTGTTGGAGACGTTGGAGGGCTGACACTTGTCGACCACGAAACGATAGGTCATCGGTGCCGCTGCCGTTTGGCTTGCAGTGATTGCGACTCAAGCGGTGTCGGCTGTGTTGCCTTTTGAAAGGCTGTCAGCGAGGCGCTAGACGATCGGCAAGCAGCCCGAATCACCTTGCACGGGAGAATCAAACCAGCGGCCCCATGAAACCCAGGTCGCGGGACGCGAATCGTCCGATATTGGGCAGGACCAACGGGAGATTGGCCAAGGACACACCAAACCAGCGCGCCAGCGTGGCCGTGTACTCATCCACCGAGGTTGTCGGGATCAATGAACCGCGTCCTGCGTCTTCGGGGCCGTTGAGCGCGACGGTCGGGAACTGACCGTAAACGCGGTTGCCTTGCACAGCGCCACCCATCACGAAGTGGTGCCCACCCCAGCCATGGTCGGATCCACGTCCGTTGTGTTGCAGCGCCCGACCAAAATCGGATGCGGTGAAGGCGGTCACCTGGTTGGCCACCCCCAAGGCAGCGGTGGCCTGGTAGAAAGCCGCCATAGCATCCCCGAGTTCACGCAGTCGGTTGCCCTGATCGGTCAACAGGTTGTCGTGGAAATCGTAGCCACCTTGCTGGACGAAGAACATCTGGCGCCGCTGGC
>JBIIQD010000329.1:0-3962 GCA_044342265.1 Hydrogenophaga sp.
GTGAAGGGTCAAGGATAGAAAACAAGGGCACGATAGCCCGACATGGCAGACACGCCTTGCTCGGCAATCGACAGGCGAAGACTCAGGGACAGACTGCCTTGTGCAGGCAAGAGCTGAGGGGCGCCGGGCAACTCGCCAGGCAAAAAGACACGGCGCACAATAACCGCATCCCGCGTGTCGGTAAGACTCAGCTCTAGTGCTGGCACCGCCACGGGGGTCCCAGCGCTGTTCTTGAGCACAAAATCAAAGGAGTAAAAGTTACCGAGGCGTCGCACCAGGTTGGAGCTGTCGATCACGACCGATTCGATCTGTCGCACGGGTCCAATCTTGCAGCCCGCTGGCAAACACAGCGTTTCCAGCATGGGCGTTGCCGCAGGAAATCGCGCGGCCAGGTGGTCCCGCTTGTAGACAGCGTACTGCGCCACCAAACCCAAGGCGAGCAGCAACGACGCCACCCACAGTGCGCTGCGCATGCCTCGTGAGCGCCAGAACGCGCGCCGTCGTGCCTGCAAGACAAAGCCGGGCTCTGCCGGCAGCGCAAGTTCATCTTCCGTCACCTGGGGAATGCGCTCCTGCGATGATGGAGGCTCGTACCCCTCTTCTGCCCCTCGCGGTTCAGAGACCGCGCCCGTGGCGACTTTCGCTGCCGGCGCCAATGACACTTTTGACGGCGGGATGTCCCTCAGTTCGGCGGGACGGGACTGCGAGAACTGTCGCAACTCACTCAGGAAAGCTCCCTGGGCAAGTTCAGTCTCTTCTTTGTCGATGCCCTTGTCGTTCGAGGAGCGGATAGGAAGAGGGATGTCTCTGGTTGAACCCGAGGTTGACGACGGGCGCACCAGCCAGTCACCGTCACCGTCACTGTCTTCTGTCGCTGCCGATACCGCGGGAGGTGCAGTTTCAACCGCCGCCTTCAACCTTGGCCTCGGCACTCCCTCGAACACTGGTGGCTGCGGCGAACGAGAGGGTGATGCGGGTGCGACCGGTACCTGCGCACCTTGCAGGAACAAGGTGGCATCGAACACGTCGGCGCAATGACCACAGCGCACCCAGCCATCAGAAATCTTGAGCTGGTCGGGAACGACCTTGAAGGTCGTTCCGCAGGCCGGGCAGCGGGTGGTGAAACTCATGCAGCAATTATTGCAGGCGCTCGCGGGTCGCCCGCACTGCGTCGCTGGCTTCAGGCCTTGTCAGCGGTCATGAGGATCCAGCCATCTTGCTCGTCGTTGACACGCAGATGCAGCCAGGGGGCGTACGCTTGTTTCAGCTCCTCTTCCTGACGCGCCAGAATGCCCGCCAGCACCAATCGACCGCCAGCCGACACCCGCTCGCACAAAAGGGGCGCCAGCACCTTGAGTGGCGTGGCCAGGATATTGGCCAGCACCAGATCGAAGTGACCTTCCACCGCGTCGGGCAGCCCGGCATGCAGCACCACGCCATTGGCATGCGCGTTCAACGACGTTGACTCAACCGCCGCCGGATCAATGTCGACGGCAACGATATCAGCGGCACCAAATTTGGCTGCCCCAATGGCGAGAATGCCGGAACCGCAACCGTAGTCGAGCACCCGCTGACCCCGTGGTGCGTGGGCAGCGATCCAGCGCAAACACATGCGGGTGGTCGGGTGGGTGCCAGTGCCAAAAGCCAGTCCTGGATCCAACCGGATGATCTCTGTGGCTGCTTGCGGCGGCTCGTGCCAGGTCGGCACGATCCAAAAGCTCGGCGTGATGTCCACTGGTTCGAACTGGGATTGTGTCAACCGCACCCAGTCCTGCTCGGCGACAGCGCGCACACCCATAACTTGGGATCCTTC
Source organism: Hydrogenophaga sp. (assembly GCA_044342265.1). GTDB lineage: Bacteria > Pseudomonadota > Gammaproteobacteria > Burkholderiales > Burkholderiaceae_C > Hydrogenophaga. The sequence goes on from JBIIQD010000329.1 coordinate 1,814, forward strand.
GAAGAACTCCTGCGGCAACAGCAAAGCTGCGGCCTCTCGCGCCAGGGCTTCATCAGCAAACAGCGCCACCACACGGGAACGACTCCAACCCTCCTTCGGTGGCGGCATGCCAGGCTCGCCAAACAGGGCTTGCTCAGCCGGTGTGAGCGCATCGGCGTCTTCCACAGACACACTCAGTGCGTCCAGTGCCGCCAGAGCGTCACCCACTGGCTCCACGCCGACCTCAGGCACCAGCAGCACCAGCTCGAACAACGAGCTGGGCGACGCCTCAGCGCTCACGCCGCGACAACCACTCTTCAAGGTAGTGGATATTGGTTCCGCCCGCGACAAAGCTGGCGTCGACCATCAGCTCTCGATGCAGCGGGATATTGGTTTTGATGCCTTCCACCACGGCCTCGGCCAGCGCTGTGCGCATGCGGGCCAGGGCCTGCTCCCGCGTGTCGCCGTGCACGATCAGCTTGCCGATCATCGAGTCGTAGTTGGAAGGCACGAAGTAGTTCGAATAGGCGTGCGAATCCACGCGCACACCCGGCCCGCCGGGCATGTGCCAGGAGGTGATACGGCCCGGCGAAGGGGTGAACTTATAGGCATCTTCGGCGTTGATACGGCACTCGATGGCGTGACCACGCAGCTGGATCTGTCGTTGCGTGAAGGGCAGTTTTTCGCCAGCCGCTACAGCGATTTGCGTGCGCACAATGTCCACGCCGGAAATCCATTCGGTCACGGGGTGCTCGACCTGCACGCGTGTGTTCATTTCGATGAAATAGAACTCGCCGTTCTCGAACAGGAACTCAAAGGTTCCCGCGCCGCGGTAGCCAATCTTCTTGCACGCAGCCGCACAACGGTCGCCAATTTTCTCGATCAAGCGGCGCGGAATGCCTGGTGCCGGCGCTTCTTCGATCACCTTCTGGTGACGTCGCTGCATCGAACAATCGCGCTCACCCAGGTACACCGCATTGCGGTGTGTGTCGGCCAGGATCTGGATCTCGATATGGCGCGGATTCTGGAGGAACTTCTCCATGTAGACCTCGGGATTGCCGAAGGCCGCGCCCGCCTCTGCCTTGGTGGTTTGCACCGCATGCAGCAGCGCCGCCTCGGTATGCACCACGCGCATGCCACGCCCGCCCCCCCCGCCAGCCGCCTTGATGATCACCGGGTAACCCACCGACTTGGCCGTGCGCTTGATCACCGCCGGGTCATCCGGCAGGGCACCTTCTGAGCCAGGGACGCAAGGCACGCCGGCGCGGATCATGGCCTGCTTGGCCGACACTTTGTCCCCCATGATCCGGATCGACTCTGGCGTCGGACCGATGAAAGTAAACCCGCTGCGCTCCACGCGCTCGGCGAAGTCGGCGTTTTCCGAGAGAAACCCGTAGCCCGGGTGAATGGCCTCCGAATCGGTCACTTCCGCAGCCGAAATGATCGCGGGCATGCTGAGGTAACTTTGGCTCGAAGGCGCCGGACCAATGCACACAGCTTCGTCGGCCAGTTTGATGTACTTGGCGTCGCGGTCGGCCTCGGAATAGACCATCACGGCCTTGATACCCATTTCGCGGCAGGCACGCTGCACGCGCAGGGCGATTTCGCCGCGGTTGGCAATCAGGATTTTCTTGAACATGGGGCAAAAATCCCCTTACTCGACGATGAACAGCGGCTGGCCATACTCCACCGCCTGCCCGTTTTCGACCAGGATCTGGGTGATGGTGCCGCTCTTGTCGGACTCGATCTCGTTGAGGATCTTCATGGCCTCGACAATGCAAATGGTCGCGCCTTCCTTGATGGATTGGCCGACTTCGGCAAAGGCCTTGGCCCCCGGGCTGGAGGACCGGTAGAACGTGCCGACCATCGGGGACTTCACCACATGACCCGTGGGTTCGGCAGGCGCAGCGGCGACCACTGGCGCTGTGGGCGCTGCAGCAGTCTCCGTTGTGGGCATAGCCTGAGTTGTCGCCACAGGAGCCGCCTGCGCCACTGTCATCATCTGAGGCGCTGCTACTGGCGCGCTCTTGACGATTCGGACCTTGCCCTCGGCTTCCGTGATTTCCAGTTCGGACACATTTGACTCTGACACCAGGTCAATCAGTGTCTTCAGTTTTCTCAAATCCATGATATCTCCAACGAATGGCGGTCAAGTTTCTCTAACTCCGCT
>JBIIQD010000330.1:0-3959 GCA_044342265.1 Hydrogenophaga sp.
GTGCTGTGGTTCGGCTTTCCGAAGATGGTGGCGCCCGTGGCCGCACAGGCAGCCGAGGTCTCGAACACAAAGGCACTGGGCACGCTGATGTATACCGAGTACCTGTACCCGGTTGAAATCGCCGCAGTGATCCTGCTGGTGGCGATGTTCGCCGCGATCGCGCTGACCTTGCGCCAGCGCAAAGACAGCAAGGCGATTGATGCGGGCCTGCAGGTCCGGGTGCGAGCCGCTGACCGCCTGGTGGTGGTTCCCATGGCCGCGACAAAGCAATCTGAGCCTGTCCAGGCAGGGGCTGCCGAGGAGGGCAAGGCATGAGCCTCATGAATCTGTCACTCGGGCATTTCCTGTCGGTGGGTGCCATCCTGTTTGCGCTGTCTGTCATCGGCATCTTCCTGAACCGCAAGAACATCATCGTGCTGCTGATGGCCATCGAGCTGATGCTGCTGGCGGTCAACATGAACTTCGTGGCGTTTTCCCATTACCTGGGGGATTTGCACGGACAAGTGTTTGTGTTCTTTATCCTGACCGTGGCGGCGGCTGAGTCGGCCATCGGCCTGGCGATTCTGGTGCTGTTGTTCCGCAGCAAGTCCACCGTGAGCGCCGAAGCACTCAACACCCTCAAGGGTTAAGAACATGAGCTCCACCCTTTCCGCTTCGACCTTGTTGGCCGTGCCGCTGGCACCGCTTGTGGGTTCAGCCCTCGCCGGTATCCTGGGCACGACCTTTGGTGGCAACCTGATCGGTCGTCGTGCGTCGCATTCCTTGACCATTCTTGGCGTGCTGGTGGCCTTCATCATCTCAGCAATGACGCTCAAGAGCGTCGCGCTGGACGGTGCACGCTTCAACCAGACCATCTACGAGTGGATGGTGGTCGGCGGCCTGAAGATGGAGATCGGTTTCCTGGTCGATGGCCTGACCGCGATGATGATGTGCGTGGTCACCTTCGTCTCGCTGATGGTCCATCTCTACACCATCGGCTATATGGAAGAGGATGCTGGCTACAACCGCTTCTTCGCCTACATCTCGCTGTTCACCTTCTCCATGCTGATGCTGGTGATGAGCAACAACCTGCTGCAGCTGTTCTTCGGCTGGGAAGCGGTAGGTCTGGTGTCTTACCTGCTGATCGGATTCTGGTTCAACAAGCCGACGGCGATCTTCGCCAACATGAAGGCCTTCCTGGTCAATCGCGTCGGTGACTTCGGCTTCATTCTGGGCATTGGTCTGATTGTGGCCTACGCCGGGTCACTGAACTACACCGAGGTGTTTGCCAAAGCGCCCGAGCTGGGCCAACTGGGTTTCCCCGGTACTGACTGGATGCTGATCACAGTCATCTGCATCTGTCTGTTCATCGGCGCGATGGGCAAGTCGGCGCAGTTTCCGCTGCACGTCTGGCTGCCCGATTCGATGGAAGGCCCAACCCCGATCTCCGCGCTGATCCATGCCGCCACGATGGTGACGGCCGGCATCTTCATGGTGGCGCGCATGAGCCCGCTGTTCGAGCTGTCGGACACCGCGTTGAACTTCATTTTGGTGATCGGGGCCATCACGGCGCTGTTCATGGGCTTCCTGGGCATCATCCAGAACGATATCAAGCGCGTGGTGGCCTACTCGACGCTGTCGCAACTGGGCTACATGACGGTCGCGCTCGGCGCTTCGGCCTACTCGGTCGCGGTGTTCCACCTGATGACCCACGCCTTCTTCAAGGCTTTGCTGTTCCTGGCCGCAGGCTCGGTCATCATGGGCCTGCACCACAACCAGGACATCCGATGGATGGGCGGCGTGCGCAAGTACATGCCCATCACCTGGATCACTTCCCTCCTGGGCACGCTGGCTTTGATTGGCACGCCGCTGTTCTCGGGCTTCTACTCCAAAGACAGCATCATTGAGGTGGTGCATTTCAGCAACCTCCCCGCCTCGGGCTTCGCTTACTTCGCGGTGCTGGCGGGTGTTTTTGTGACCTCCTTCTATTCCTTTCGTTTGTACTTCCTTGTCTTCCACGGCAAGGAGCGTTACGACCAAAACCCCGACGCACACCACGGTCACGGTGACCACCATGCCGACCATGGGCACAGCAATGCCAAGCCGCACGAGACACCCTGGGTGGTGACTGTCCCGCTGATCTTGCTGGCCGTGCCTTCGGTCGTCATCGGTTACCTGACGATCCAGCCCATGTTGTTTGGCGATTTCCTCAAGGACGCCATCACCATCAATGCTGCAGCGCATCCGGCCATGACCCGGTTTGCCGAGATCTTCCATGGTCCGCTGGCCATGGTGTCGCACGCCTTCCTCACGCCTCCGTTGTACCTAGCGGCCGCCGGAGCGCTCTCGGCCTGGTACATGTACTTGGTCAATCCGGCGGTACCGGTTGCGATCGGTCGTGCACTAAAGCCGGTCATCACAGTGCTCGAAAACAAGTACTACATGGACTGGTTCAACGAAAACGTGCTGGCCCGTGGCGCTCGTGCTTTGGGCACTGGTCTGTGGAAGGGTGGCGATCAGGGCTTGATCGAAGGTGGTGTGGTCAATGCCAGCTGGAAGCTGGTGGGTGGCGTGTCCTCGGTTGTGCGCGGTTTGCAGAGCGGCTACCTTTACCACTACGCACTGCTGATGATCGTGGGGGTGTTTTTGTTCATGACGTATTTCGTGTGGCTCGCCAAGTAAGGAGAACAAGAAGATGGGTTTGCTGAGCCTTGCGATCTGGTTGCCGATTGCTTTTGGGGTGGTGTTGCTCGCCCTGGGACGGGATGACCAGGCGAACACAGTGCGCTGGATTGCCCTGTTGGGCGCTTTGCTTTCGCTGGCCGTGACGGTCCCGCTCTACACCGGTTTCGAGCTGGGCACAGCGGCGATGCAGTTCGTGGAGAAGGCCTCCTGGATCGAACGGTTCCAGATCCACTACCACCTGGGGGTGGATGGCATCTCCCTGTGGCTGATTCCGCTGACAGCGTTCATCACCGTGATCGTCGTGCTGGCTGGCTGGGAGGTGATCACCGAGCGCGTGAACCAATACATGGGCGCATTCCTGATCCTCTCAGGTCTGATGATTGGGGTGTTCAGCGCGCTGGACGGCATGCTGTTTTATGTCTTCTTCGAGGCCACGCTGATTCCGATGTACCTGATCATCGGCATCTGGGGTGGTCCGAACAAGATCTACGCCGCGTTCAAGTTCTTCCTCTATACGTTGATGGGCTCGCTGCTGATGCTGGTGGCCCTGATCTATTTGTACAACCAGTCGGGCGGTAGCTTTGATCTGGCCACCTGGTACAAGCTGCCCCTGGGCGGGCAGGCGCAGACACTGCTTTTCTTTGCTTTCTTCGCAGCCTTCGCGGTCAAGGTGCCGATGTGGCCAGTGCACACCTGGTTGCCCGATGTGCACGTTGAGGCGCCCACGGGTGGGTCGGCGGTGCTGGCCGCGATCATGCTCAAGCTTGGTGCCTATGGTTTCCTTCGCTTTTCATTGCCCATCCTGCCTGACGCGTCACAGCAGTGGGCCTGGCTGATCATCACGCTGTCCCTGATCGCGGTGATCTATGTTGGGCTGGTGGCCATGGTGCAGAAGGACATGAAGAAGCTGGTGGCCTATTCGTCGGTGGCCCACATGGGTTTCGTGACGCTGGGCTTCTTTGTCTTCAGCGACATGGGTGTCTCCGGCGGAATCGTGCAAATGATCGCCCACGGCTTTGTCTCGGCAGCCATGTTCCTGTCCATTGGCGTGCTGTACGACCGGGTCCACTCGCGCAACATTGCCGACTACGGCGGCGTGGTCAACACCATGCCCAATTTCTCTGCGTTCGCGCTGCTGTTCACCATGGCCAACTGCGGTTTGCCCGGCACCGCTGGTTTCGTGGGCGAATGGATGGTGATCCTCGCAGCGGTCAAGGCCAACTTCTGGGTCGGCGCTGCGGCCGCGTCGGCCCTGATTTTCGGTGCTGCCTACTCGCTGTGGATGTACAAGCGGG
>JBIIQD010000331.1:0-3953 GCA_044342265.1 Hydrogenophaga sp.
AAGCTCAGCATGGCGTTGAACTGACCCAACCTCGCGCCGCCCTGCGGCACATCACCTCCTCAATGGGGCGATGCGCGTGGCCCGGCGCAGCCGGTTCCACCGCATCCCTGACGAAGACACTTCGCTCGCCACAGGCGCTGATCGGTCGACGGCTTCTTCCAGAGGTCGAGTCCGCCGTCCACGGCGTGCTGGTCGATGGCGGCCAGGTCGTCAGCGCTGAACTGCAGGTTCTGCAACGTGCCCACCAGTTCGGTGATCTGCTCGGGCTTGCTGGCACCGATCAGGGCAGAGCTCATGCCCGGATGGCGCAGCACCCAGGCCACCGCCATCTGCGCCAGACTCTGCCCGCGCGCCTGCGCCATGGGGTTGAGGGCGCGCACGTGGAAAAGGTTCTGTTCTCTCAGGTGCTCGGCCTTGAACGAGCCACCGCCCGGCCGGTTGATCCGCGCGTCGGCCGGCACACCAGACAAGTACTTGCTGCTCAGCAGACCCTGTGCCAGCGGGCTGAAGGCGATGCAGCCATGCCCTCGGCCTGCAGGGTGTCGAGCAGGTCTTCTTCGACCCAGCGGTTGAGCAGGCTGTACGACGGCTGGTGGATCAGCAACGGCACGCCCATCTGCCGCAGGATGGCCGCGGCGTCGCGTGTCTTGCCAGCGGAGTAATTCGCTTGAGGCTCTGGTCCAGGCTGGCGAGCACATACTTGCGCGAGCCGCCACCTTGACCATCGGGGCCGGGCCACATGTCGTAGCCGGCTTTGCTGGAGATGATGAGTTCGTCGCGGTAGGGCCGGAAGGCATGGCACGCTGCGTCTCCATGGGTGTGGCATCGCCGAAGTTGTGCCACAGGCCCAGGGCGATGGCAGGCAGCTCCAGGCCGCTGCGGCAGACCGTGTGCTAGGGCAAACGCTCGTCACGCGGAGGATGAGCGGTGTACATGGCAAGCGATGTGTCGCTTCAGATGAACGGAAGCTCGCACAGGCTGCCACGCACCTTGCCCGACGCGCGATGCACCTCGACGGTGTCACCGGGCTGGGCGCTCACGGAAATCAGCGTGAAGCCGATGTTCTGCTGGAGGCGGTAGGACCATACCGCGTTGGTGAGGTCGCCGACCTTCTTGCCATTCACAAACACCGGCTCCCACGAGAAGCCGAAAGGATCGGGCTTGTCACCGTCGAGCTTGACCCCCAGCTGATGGCGTTTCGGGCCCTCGGCGTGGATGCGCCGCAGGGCCTGGATGCCGATCACGTCATCAGGTACATGCAAGTCGACATACTTGCCCAGCCGCACCTCATAGGGGTTGGTCCGGTCGTCGGTGTCACCACCGTAGGACACCAGCCCGCTCTCCACCCGCTCGTGCAGATTGGGGTTGCCCGGGCCGATGTCCCAGGGCTTGCCCGCTTCCCTGACGATGTTCCACAGCTGGGTGCCCCGGGAGCCGTCCATCAGGTACAGCTCGAAGCCGCCCTGCTTGGACCAGCCTGAACGTGCCACCACCATGGGAATGCCCTGCAAGCTGGTTTCCTTGAACCAAAAATACTTGAGGTCCTTGACCCAGTCGCCGAACAGCGAGACCGCCAGCGCCTCGGCCTTGGGGCCCTGGATCGCCAGCGGCGACACGTCGGGGTGGCTGACCTCCACGTTCAGCCTGCGCTCTGCCGCGATTGCCGAAGCCCAGAACCAGATGTTGCTGTCGGCAATCGAGAGCCAGTAACGATCGTCAGCGAGCTTGAGCAGGATCGGGTCGTTGATCAGCACACCGTCGTGGTTGCACATCGGGATGTACTTGCCCTGCCCCACCTTGCACTTGGAGAGGTCGCGCGGGCTGAGGATCTGCGCCAGCTTGCCGGCATCGGGGCCTCGCAACTGCACCTGGCGCTCGCAAGCCACATCCCATTGGCTCACGCCATTGATGATCCGCCAGTACTCGGGCTCCGGGTGGCCGTAGCCCGTGGGCATGAGCGTGTTGTTGTAGACGGTGAACGAGGTCACGCCCTCGGCCACGGTGGCCTGGTAGTACGGGGATGGCTTGAGGCGTGCCGAGGGATAAATGCCGTGCATGGTGTCTCCGGTGGGTCGGCTGGGGGACCTGATGGGTGGGTGGTTCGCGCAGCGATCAGCGCTGCTGAGCGGGCTCCTGCAGCACCGCAGGATCGAAGGCTTTGCGCGACAGCACCTCGCGCAGCATGGGTTCGAAATGGCTCAGGGGTTTGGTGGGGTAGGCTGGGTCAAACGCGGCCTGGTCATAGCGTTCGCAGAAGCGCACACAGCTGTCAAACCAGGGGTGGTCCTTGTGCGCCAGGTAACCGTCCGGGTCCATGCCATAGTGGTGTGCGTAATAGCGCATCTGGAACAGGCCGTGCATTTCGATCACCCAGGTGACTTCGGCGCGCACATAGGGCCTCAGGATGGCCGCGGCCATCTGGCTGTGATTCTCGGGTGCCAGCTCGTCGCCGATGTCGTGTATCAGCGCAGCCACGATGGTGTCGATGTCGGCCCCGTCGGCCTCGGCGCGGGTGGCGCTCTGCAGGGAGTGCTCAAGCCTGCTGACCTGGTAGCCCTGCAGCGAGTGCCCCAGCGCTTTCAAGGCGTCCAGCAGGCGATCCGGCAGTGACCGGATGTACTGGTGTTCGAGCCCGCGCAGGAATTCGTATTCCTCGCGGGTTCCCTCCTTCATCTGGGTGAACGCAACGGTCTGCGAAACAGTCTGGGTGAGCATGTTCATGGTGTGCTTTCTGTAGGGCCTGGGGCGAATGGGTCGGACATCAGCTGTATCGCTTCTTGAGCACCCGGTAAAGACTGCGCGGGCCGTCGCGGTCGATGTAGCAGCCCTGCAACTGGCGGTGTCCTTCGCTCGGGTCGAAACTGGTGCGACCGTGCAGCACGCGGTTGTTGTCGAACATCATCAGTTGCCCGGGATCGAGCTTGAAGCGCAGCTCGTAGCCGGGGTCGTCAAACAGTTGCCCCAACCGTTTTCGCGCTCGGTGGTAGGCCCGGGTGTCGGCCTCAGACATGATGGGAATATCGTCCAGGCGAGGGCTGTAGTGCACGCCCGCCATCTGGCCACTGCCGTCCAGCTCAATCATCGGACAGACCTGCACCAGGTGGGTATCGGGGTCCTGGAATTCGAAGCGCACCGGCACACGGGTCAGCAGCTCGAAACCGGCTGGATCTTCCTGTTTGAGCTGTTCAGCCGCCGCCAGGCTGTCCACGAGAGTGGACAAGCCGCCAGAGGTTTCATTCTGCAGGCATTGCAACAGCTGGATGCCTGGCACCGGGGTCCGGTAGGGGTTGTCGGTGTGGGGGCCGATGCCCACCGGCCGGTAGGCCAGGTCGTTGCTGTCAGGGCGCGAATACACCTCGAAATAGGCACCGAAGTTCGTGGTCCTGACGTGGCCAAAACGCCGAGCGACGTCCAGAATGCCATCGCTGCGGATCGGTGTGTCGTGTACCAGCACAAAGCCCAGTTCGATGAAATCGGTCACGGCCGCGAGCAGCGTCCGGTCATCCTGCAACAGCTCGGGCCACTGGTAGACCCGCCGTGGCACGTCGCTGCGCCAGGGGCGGCTCGCGGGCGTGCCTTCGTCGAAGCGGGTGCCAGCCAGCAAATCCGCCGGGTCGTAGGGCCCGCTGAAACCATCGCTGAAGGCCAGTTGCAACGTTCGTCCTGCGCCGGATTCGTCTGACCACATGGCCTGGGTCAAGGTCAGGTCGGAGTCGAAGGCATGGGGGTTGACCAGCCGCTGCCCGGTGACAGCGTCGCGCTGGCTCGGATGGCGGCTGCGTTCTCGCAGCCACAGGGCAGGCAGCTCGCTGACACCACAGGCGTGGTGCCACAGGATGCGGGGCGGCGAGCCCGTTGCGATGCTCAGATGGTCCATGGTCAAGAGACTCCTTGAGGATGAGGGTGAATCAGCGTCCGTGGTGCATGACCACAAGTCGGGTCTGGGTGAACTC
>JBIIQD010000332.1:0-3952 GCA_044342265.1 Hydrogenophaga sp.
GCTGCTTGTTGCTGCAGCAATGTGTGCAGCACCGGCAGCAGGAAAGCCGCCGTTTTGCCGCTGCCGGTCTGGCTAGAAACCATCAGGTCGGCATAGCGCTCGCCGGCCACATGCTCTTGGCGCAGCGCTTTGGGAATGACCCGGCTTTGCACCTGGGTCGGGTCGGCATAGCCCAGATCGGCCACCGCTTGCACAAGTTCAGGCGCAAGACCAAGCATCTCAAAGGCATTGGGGCCAGCGGGAACCGCTGCTGCCACAGGCGTTTCGCCTCCAGTTTCGTTGTTCAGGGTATCGGGCGCGAATTCGCCGCGATCTTCAAAAGCGTCGCTCATATCATGTCCATGCGCCCCAGGGGCGACATTGAGCGAAACAAACGAAAGCTGAACCCTTCCGCAATGGGGAAGGGACTCGCCGGCGCCTGGTCCGTTCGTGGTTACAAAACATCAACCACAAACGGTCCGCGCGGCACCAAAGAACCCGAAGGTACAGTGATTCAGCGAGTGGCCTCTTCCGTGCAAACTACCCACCTGAGAGTGGAAAGCGCTGGGCTGCAAAGCCGGCCCAGCGGGCATACGGGAGACCTCTTGTGTGAGGCAGATGCACAAACTGCCCTGAAATTCAGGACAGCCCTAGATTATCGCACAGCTTCGGGTTTCCCCCAAGTAAAAAATGCTCTCGCTCAGCCCCGTTGAAAGTCCGATGCATTTGATTTCGATGCCAGAGTCAATCCAGGCTTAGGAAATGCTCCCGGTAATGAACCAGTTCGTCGATGGATTCATGAACGTCAGCCAGCGCCGTGTGCCGCTGGTGCTTCTTGAAACTGTCGTACACCGCCGGTTTCCAGCGCTTGGCCAGCTCCTTGAGGGTGCTCACATCCAGGTTTCGGTAGTGGAAGTACGCCTCGAGTCGGGGCATGTACTTCACCAGAAACCTCCGATCCTGCCCGATGCTGTTGCCGCACATCGGTGAACCGTTCTTCGGCACATATTGGCCGATGAAAGCCAACAAATGAGCTTCGGCTTGGGCTTCATCCAGCGTGCTGGCCTTGACCTTGTCGATCAGTCCACTCTTGCCGTGTGTGCCTTTGTTCCACGCATCCATGGCGCCCAGCAGCGCGTCGCTCTGATGGATGACGAACACCGGGCTTTCGATGCGGGGTTCGAGATTCGGCCCGGTAATCACTACCGCGATCTCCAACAAGCGCTCTTTCTCGGGGTCCAAGCCGCTCATCTCGCAATCAAGCCAGACCAGGTTTTGGTCGCTTTTGCCAAGGAAGGGAGGGGTGGAGACGGCGACGGCCGCATGGGTGTTGTCTTGGGTCATGCGCTGATTCTCGCGCATGGCTCGACACTTGATGGTCAGCACGGGGCGGCGCCAGTTCGATAGACTCCACCCATGGACAGCATCGCTCTCACCTTCACTTATCTCTTTTGTGCCCTGCTCGTGGGTGGTCTGATCGTTCGGACTGTGCTCGCCAGTCGCCAGGTGCGCTACGTGATCCGCCATCGCGAACAGGTGCCCGATGCTTTCTCCTCGATGATTGGCCTGGAGGCCCATCGCAAAGCTGCCGACTACACCGTGGCAAAGGCGCGTTTTGGCATGTTGGAAACCGCTCTGGAGACAGCATTGCTGCTGGGTTGGACCCTGCTGGGTGGTCTGCATGCACTGAACCAGGTCCTGCTGGTCTGGATGGGTCCCGGGATGTGGCAACAGCTGGCCTTGCTGGGTTCGTTCGCTCTGATTGGGGCTGTGCTGACGCTCCCGATGGGCTGGTGGTCCACCTTCAAGCTTGAGGAGCGCTTTGGCTTCAACAAGATGAGCCTGGGCCTGTGGCTGGGCGACCTGTTCAAGGGAGGTTTGATTGGCGCACTGATCGGTATGCCGATTGCCGCGCTGGTGCTGTGGTTGATGGGGGCGGCGGGACCCGTCTGGTGGTTGTGGGCCTGGGGCGCCTGGATGGTGTTCAACCTGCTGTTGCTGGTGCTCTATCCGACCTTGATTGCTCCACTGTTCAACAAGTTCGAGCCGCTGCAGGATGAAGTGCTGCAGTCGCGCGTCAGCGCGCTGATGCAGCGCTGCGGCTTCGCGGCCAAGGGGCTGTTCGTGATGGACGGCAGCAAACGCAGTGCCCATGCCAACGCTTATTTCACTGGCTTTGGCGCTGCCAAGCGCGTGGTGTTTTTTGACACCTTGCTCAAACAACTCGCGCCGCCAGAGATCGACGCCGTGCTGGCCCATGAACTGGGTCACTACAAGCGCCGCCACATCCTGCAGCGCACCGTGCTGATGTTCGGGCTTAGCCTGATAGGCTTTGCCTTGCTCGGCTGGTTGTCGCGACAGGCTTGGTTCTACACCGGACTGGGCGTTGCTCCTTCGCTGGAAGCGCCCAACGACGCACTGGCGCTGCTGCTGTTCCTGATGGTTGTGCCGCTGCTGACCTTTTTCCTGTCGCCGCTGATGGCGCAACTCTCGCGCCATCACGAGTTCGAAGCCGATGCATTTGCCAGCGTCCACACGAAGGGCAGCGATCTGGCGAGCGCCCTGCTCAAGCTCTACAAAGACAACGCCAGCACGTTGACCCCTGATCCGCTGTACGCGCGCTTTTACTACTCGCACCCGCCCGCCAGTGAGCGCATTGCCCGCCTGAGAAGCGCTGCCGCATGAACCGTTCGCGCGCCCGGGGCCAGGCAGCCGGCCGGGCGCCCGAGTCAGAAGGTGCGCTGGACCAGGGACTGGTGGTCGCTGCCTATGGCCGCCACTGCCTGGTCGAAAGTCCGGACGGTCAACGCCGCATCTGCCATCCACGCGGCAAGAAAAGCCAATCGGTCGTGGGCGATCGGGTGCGTTGGATGCCCACCGGCGACGAAGGCAGCATCGAGCGCATCGACACCCGACGCAACCTGTTTTATCGCCAGGACGAATTGCGCACCAAGTCGTTTGCAGCCAATCTCGACCAGGTACTGCTGTTGCTGGCGGCTGAGCCAGAGTTCTCCGAAAGCCAGCTGGCCAGGTCCATGGTGGCCGCGCAGGCGGAGGGGATCCCCACCCTGATCGTGGTCAACAAAGCCGATCTGGACACCGCCTTCAGCCGCGCCTGGGGCAGATTGGCCGCATACAGAGACATGGGTGCGACGGTATTGCCCCTGCGCCTCAAAGGCGTTGGCGACACCGGTTTGGAGACCGTGTTGCAGCACTTGAGCGGCAAGACCACGCTCGTGCTGGGCCCCTCGGGAGTCGGCAAGAGTACTTTGGTCAACCGGCTGGTGCCTCAGGCCCAGGCACTCACTGGCGAGATCTCGCGCGCCTTGAACTCGGGCAAGCACACGACCACCAGCACCACCTGGTATTGGGTGGACGCTGCGCGCACCACGGCCCTGATCGACTCACCCGGTTTCCAGGAATTTGGCCTGAATCACATCGAGGCCACGCAGCTTGCTTCGCTGATGCCTGATTTGGGGGTGGCCATGGGCGAGTGCCGCTTCTACAACTGCACGCACCTGCATGAGCCAGGCTGCGCCGTCAGGGCAAAAGTGTGCGAGGGCACGGGCGACGAGCGCAAGGCTCCCCAAGAGATCGCTGCCTCGCGCTACCGGATATATCAGGACCTTTTCGCCGAGTTGTCGGGCAAAAGAACCTACTGAGCGCTGCTCAAGCGTTGCAAGGGCGCCGTCCGAGCGCCCTCAGGCCAGCAAATGGGCCAAGGTGAGCAGAGCCAGCAACAACATCCACAGCACGACGCTGCGCCATACCAATCCCACTGCGCTGGCCAGGTGCGCCAACTGAGGATCAGGACGGGCTGCCACCGCGTCATCAGCCGGTCCGTCGTTTGCATACAGGCGGACATTGATCGCGCCCGACGTCGCCGCCAGCACCACACCGTCGCTGCCCTGTGCAAAACGCTCTGGCTCCGTGCGCCAGCTGGCCACTGCTTCTTCGAAGTTCCCGACCACGG
>JBIIQD010000333.1:0-3951 GCA_044342265.1 Hydrogenophaga sp.
CCATAGTCTTTGAGCTGTGCGGTCAGGGTGATCTGGCGGCTGTGTGCCAGAACGGGAAGGGCCAATGCGCAGGCGGTGGCCAGAATGGTCATCAGAGGTTGGGACATGGTGATGTTCCTGTGAGGTTGGGGGTTCAGGCGGGCTACTCGATCTGGCCGCGCGGCGCGCTGCCAGGGGATAAAAAAGGCGATGGCGGAGTGGCGGTTTCGGGTTGTGGTGGTCGGACCTTCTGCGGTGCATCCTTGTCACCCCGGTCGTGTTCCGGCGCACGCTGTCGGTCGTCTTGCTTCATCTTCAGAACCTTCAGGGTCTCCGGGTCGATCTTGGCTTTGAACGTGCGACCTTGTGCGTCGGTGCCCCGCACTTCGTAGCACCCGTCGTCGATCTTCAGCCGCTGGATCTGCCACCCTTGTGCGACGGCCATCTGCCGCACGGCGTCGCGTGACTGCCAGCGGTTGAGCGGCGCATCGCAGTCGTCATCGGCCAGGACGGGCAGCGTGGCGAGGCACAGTGACAAGACCAGCAAGCCTTCGCGCACAGTGTTGGGGTGTTTCATGGGAGGATGCTTTCAAGCAGGTTCACGCGAGAAGGACGGGTTGAGGTAAGGCATGGGTGCGCACCAGGGTTTTGCTGTGCTGTTCAAGGGCATTGTGGAAACCCCGCCCTGTATAGAGGCTGAATGGAAGATTCATCTTCTGTTCATCGCCCAGGCGCACAACGCGCCGACTGGTGGCCACTGAGGCAGTGGCAACGACGGTCTGGCCGTTGGTGCATCTGTGTGTCTTGAACTTGCCGGCTTCAAGGAAGCCTGTCTGTTCGTCTCCGTACACTGCAGATCACCGGCTTTTGATTCGCCAAAGATCGCTGTGCTACTTGCCTTCGCCAGGCTTGGCTCGGTGCCTCCTGTTTGCCATCGGGCACGCGGGTCCCGGGGTCGACGGAATCGCCATTCAAGTGGCTGGAAGAAAGGTCGGACGCGCGGCACCATCAATGGTGTGGAGTCCTATGACTGCGGAACATCACACAGCCGCCGCACAAGCCTGTGCCCATCGCCGCACAGAACCGTTGATTCGTCGCGGCAAACGTGAGCATGCTGGACAACCCGCGCCAGCGGGATGTGGTGATCGTCGAGGCGCTGGTGGGGCGGCGGCTATTCGTGAGACCGCGCCAGCAAGCTTTCCAGCGCGTTTTTCAGCTCGGCGGTGTTTGCGGGCAGGTGTACCGTGCCGACAGCGTTCCCCTTGGCTGAAAACATCACCACCGAACCATTGGTCGCACCAAACCGGGTGCCAAAGGCTTGTCCGTTCGGAGCGCCCAAGGGCGCCACCAAAAAGGCGACCCGCCCGGCGTACTCCGCACGCAGGTCATCCATCATCGCCATGACCGCCATGCCCCCCATGGACTGGATGTCATAGGCCAGCACGAGCGCGGGTTTCCCTTGTCCAATGCGTGCGAGATCGGTCGAGTACGGAGTGCGCGGCAACTGGCTCCAGACCAGCGCCAGGACGCCGCCGATGATGGCCAGGTAGATCAGCCATTTGCGCATGCGTGAAAGTCCCTGATGTTGAACGTTTGTCATGGGGGTCGCTCTCAATCAAAACAGAGGCAGGCAACCGTTTTGTCAGCGCTGGCCCGTTGGGTTGAAGGGTAAACGGGGGGCTTCGAAAACAGGATGCAACCTACAATTTGGCATAAACACTGGTAACAACTTTTGCTGATTTCCTCGTTTCGCGTAGCACCGGGCATGTTGGTTTTCGGCTCACCACTTCCAAGCCGCTTTCGATGACGGACCCTCTGCTGGCTCCCATTTTCTCTGCCCATGACCTGGCCTGTGAACGCAGCGAACGCCTGCTGTTCAATCGCCTGAACTTTACCCTCCACAAAGAGCAACTCCTGCTGGTGCAGGGCGGCAATGGCCAGGGCAAAACCAGTCTGCTGCGGCTGTTGACCGGCCTGGGCCGACCCGACGCCGGCGAGGTGCGCTGGCGCGGGCAGGCCATCGCGCGTTGCCGCGACAGCTACCACCGGGAAATGGCCTACCTGGGGCATGCCAACGGCATCAAAGACGAACTCAATCCGGTCGAAAACCTGCGCTTCCACGGCGCCCTGCACAACCGGACTTTCGACCCAGACCCAGCGGTGGCGACGCTCAAGCGCCTGGGCCTGTCCCGCTGTCTCGACCTGCCCTGCCGCGCGCTGTCGTTCGGCCAGCGCCGCCGCGTCGCTTTGTCGGCGCTGCTGCTCGCGGGCGCCAGCCTCTGGATACTGGACGAACCGCTCACCGGGCTGGACGCGAATGCGGTCGCGTTGGTGGAAGGACTGATCCATGACCACCTCCAAGCCGGCGGCATGGTGGTGGCCACCACCCACCAGGCGATGAACCTGGATGGCGTCGACGTGCAGCGGCTGCTGGTCGGCAACCTGGCCGCGCCCGCGGGCAACAGTGCGGAAGCCCACTGAGATGGGGCACTTCTTCTGGAGCGTTCTGCTCCGCGATCTCACGCTCGCCGCCCGGCGACGCAGCGACTGGCTGACCGCGCTGTTTTTCTTCGTGATGGTCACCAGCCTGTTTCCGCTCGGCGTCGGCCCCGAACCCGAGTTGCTGCAACGCATCGGCCCGGGCGTGCTGTGGGTTGCGGCCACCCTGGCCTCTCTGCTGTCCCTGTCAAGGCTGTTTGAAGACGACCACCGCGACGGCAGCCTGGAACAGATGGTGCTCTCGCCCGCATCCACCGTGCTGCTGGTGCTGGGCAAGGCCATGGCGCATTGGCTGGTCTACGGCATCCCTCTGTTGCTGATCGCGCCATTGCTGGGCATCCAGTTCAACCTGTCCTGGGAAGCCATCGGGGTGCTGGTGTTTTCGCTGCTGCTGGGCACCCCCATCCTTTCCCTGCTGGGCGCTGCGGGTGCGGCGCTGACCCTGGGCTTGCGCGGCGGCGGCGTGCTGCTGACGCTGCTGATCCTTCCGCTCTACACGCCTGCCCTGATTTTTGGTGCGGGCGCGGTCGATGGCGTGATGGCGGGCACCGGTGCCGAGGCGCACCTGTCGCTGCTGGGCGCCTTCTTCCTGGTGTCGTTTCTGGTTGCGCCCTGGATCGCAGCCGCTTCCTTGAGGGTTTCCCTAGAATGAAATTCTTTCACTACGCATCCCCGTCGACCTTCTACCACCTGGCGGGCAAAGCCATCCCGTGGACCTTCTGGACGGCGGGCATTCTCGCGGTGCTGGGCCTGTACATCGGGTTTTTCGTGGCGCCCACCGATTTCCAGCAGGGCGAGGCTTACCGGATCATCTTCATCCATGTGCCGGCGGCCTGGATGGGCATGCTGATCTACCTGGTGATGGCGCTCTGGGGTGCCGTGGGCCTGGCCTTCAACGCCCGCCTGCCTTTCATGATGATGCGGGCGCTGGCGCCCACCGGTGCCATGCTCACCTTCGTCGCCCTGTGGACCGGTGCGGTCTGGGGCAAGCCCATGTGGGGCACCTGGTGGGTCTGGGACGCGCGCCTGACCTCGACCCTGATCCTGCTGTTCCTCTACATCGGCACCCTGGCATTGTGGTCGGCCATCGACGACGTCAAACGCAGCGACCGCGCGGGCGCCCTGCTGACCCTGATTGGGGTGGTCAACGTGCCGATCATCCTGTTCTCGGTGGTCTGGTGGAACACGCTGCACCAGGGGTCTACGGTGGGCGTGTCGCACGCTCCCAAAATGGCCGCTACCATGCTGCAGGGTTTGATGCTCATGACCGCCGCCGCCTGGGCCTACGCCATCGCCGCGACCCTGGTGCGGGTGCGCCGCATCATTCTGGAACGCGAGCGGAAAACCGAGTGGGTGAGCGAACTGCTGAGAAAGGAGGCCTGACATGGAATGGGCCAGCTGGTCAGATTTTTGGGACATGGGAGGCCGGGGCTTTTTCGTCTGGAGCGCTTATGGCGTCACAGCGATTTGCGT
>JBIIQD010000334.1:0-3940 GCA_044342265.1 Hydrogenophaga sp.
GGTGGATCCTGTACAGCAGGCAAGGGCTATCGTCGCAGAACTCAAAAAATTCGATCCCAAGCTGCATGCCAAGCCACGCTGGCTGGTGCTTAACAAGCTTGACATGGTGCCTTCCGAGGTGCGCGAAGCGCTGGTCCAGGACATCGTCAAGCGTCTCAAGTACAAAGGCCCGTTGTTCGAGATATCTGCCCTGACGCGAGAGGGCTGTGAACTGCTGGTACAAAAAATCTACGCACACATTGCCAAGGTCTATGAAGCCGCGCAGGCGCCGGTTGATGTGGACCCGCGTTTTGCTGACAACACCTGAGAGCCGAACCGCCGAAATGCTTCCCATGGACCATGTGGCATCGCCTTTGGGCGCTTTGATCAATACCGATTTGCATGCAGTGCCGGAGGTGTTGAAAAGCGCCCGCCGGATTGTGGTGAAAGTGGGCTCCAGTTTAGTGACCAACGAGGGGCGCGGACTGGACGAGGTGGCCATCGGCCAATGGAGTCAGCAACTGGCGGCCTTGGTGCAGCAGGGGCGCGAGCTGATCATGGTCAGCAGCGGTGCAGTTGCAGAGGGCATGAAGCGCTTGGGCTGGACCCTTCGTCCCAAAGAGATCCATGAACTGCAAGCGGCCGCTGCGGTGGGGCAAATGGGCCTGGTCCAGATGTACGAGACCAAGCTTCGCGAATGCGGTGTGGGCAGCGCGCAAGTGCTGTTGACCCACGCGGACCTCGCGGATCGCGAGCGCTACCTCAACGCCCGTTCGACACTGCTGACTCTGCTACAGCTGGGCGTGGTTCCTGTGATCAATGAAAACGACACGGTGGTCAACGACGAGATCAAGTTCGGTGACAACGACACGTTGGGTGCGTTGGTGGCCAATCTTGTCGAAGCCGACGTCCTGATCATCTTGACGGACCAGAAAGGCCTTTACACGGCCGATCCGCGGCGTGATCCTTCAGCCACGTTTGTGCATGTGGCCCGGGCGGGCGATCCGCTGCTGGAAACCATGGCCGGTGGCGCGGGCTCTGGGATCGGCAAAGGCGGCATGATCACCAAGATTCTTGCCGCCAAGCGTGCAGCGGGTTCTGGGGCCTCCACCGTGATCGCCTGGGGACGGGAGCCGCAAGTGTTGCAACGTCTGTGTGATGGCGAAGCGATCGGCACCTGTCTGGTGGCGCAGACCGCCAAACAGCAAGCGCGCAAACAATGGATGGCGGATCACCTGCAGTTGCGAGGTGCGGTGTTGGTGGACCGTGGCGCCGTAGTCAAAATCGTCGGCGAAGGCAAGAGCTTGTTGCCGATTGGCATGACCGAAGTCATTGGAGACTTTTCGCGAGGCGATGTGATTGCCGTGCGCGACGACGGTGGCAACGAAGTGGCGCGCGGATTGGCCAATTACGCCAGTTCAGAAGCCCGGTTGTTGTGCCGCAAGTCTTCTGCCGATTTTGAGCGCTTATTGGGTTATGCCGCCGAACCCGAGATGATCCACCGCGACAACTTGGTTCTCACCAAACAAGCGTGAACCCGCCACTGGCCGCTACTTGTGCGGGCGATCCGTGGCGGGTGCCCCATGCTGGGGATCAGGATCAAACATGGCACCCGGAGGCAGCTCCATTTCGGCGCCGCGAAACATCATCATGGGCGGCGAAGAGGGCTCGTTCTGGTCGAGGCCGTGCTGGCGCGGCCCCTGGCGAACAAAGCGGTTGCGGTTGTCATGACGCGGTAGATAGCGGGCCAGCTCGGTCAGTGCCATTTCGTATACGCCCCGCTTGAACTCAACCACCACATCCAGGGGAACCCAATAGTCGTTCCAGCGCCACGCATCGAACTCAGGGTGGCTGGTGGCGCGCAGGTTGAGGTTCCAGTCCTGTGCCATCAGACGCAACAGGTACCAGATCTGCTTTTGACCCTTGTAGTGGCCACGCGCTTCCCGGCGGATGAATCGGTCCGGCACCTCATAGCGCAACCAGTCCCTCGTGCGGGCAACGATGTTCACGTGCTCTGGCTTAAGACCCACTTCTTCGTGCAGCTCGCGAAACATGGCCTGCTCCGGAGTTTCTCCCCGGTCAATGCCACCTTGCGGAAACTGCCATGAATGGGAGCGAATGCGCTTGCCCCAGAACACCTGGTTTCGCTGGTTGAGCAGAATGATGCCGACATTGGGCCTGAAGCCTTCTCTGTCAAGCATAATCAACCCCAAATTTTTGAACTGTCTGGATTATGCATCCCCCATGACAAACTGCGTGTTGAACGCAGCGCGTCAATGGCTTCATGTCGGGTAAACCCTGACCAACATGGCCGGTGTTCTCCAGCGTTTTCCCCTTCGATTTCCTGCCATGGCCACCTCGGTGGCGGATTGCCCATGAAAGCTTCCCAGTTTCTGATCACCACGCTCAAAGAAGCAC
Organism: Hydrogenophaga sp.; assembly: GCA_044342265.1. GTDB lineage: Bacteria > Pseudomonadota > Gammaproteobacteria > Burkholderiales > Burkholderiaceae_C > Hydrogenophaga. Next base: position 2,398 of record JBIIQD010000334.1, read on the forward strand.
CCGCGGATGCAGAGGTTGTGAGCCACCAGCTCATGACGCGCGCTGGAATGATCAAGAAGCTGGGCGCTGGTATTTATAGCTACATGCCCATGGGCCTGCGCGTGATCCACAAGGTGGAAGCGATCGTGCGCGAAGAAATGAACCGCGCAGGCGCGGTCGAAATGAGCATGCCTGTCGTGCAACCGGCTGAACTGTGGCAGGAGACTGGTCGCTTCGAGAAAATGGGTCCAGAACTGTTGCGCATCAAGGACCGGCATGATCGCGACTACATCGTGCAGCCCACCAGCGAAGAGGTGGTTACCGACGTGGCGCGCCAGGAACTGCGCAGCTACAAGCAACTGCCCAAGAATCTGTACCAAATCCAGACCAAGTTTCGCGATGAGCGCCGTCCGCGTTTTGGCTTGATGCGTGGGCGTGAATTCATCATGAAGGACGCCTATTCCTTCGATCGCGATGAAGCCAGTGCCAAGGTCAGCTACGAGGTCATGGCAGCAGCCTACCGCCGCATCTTCGACCGTTTCGGCCTGACATACCGAGCCGTTGCGGCTGACAGCGGCACCATTGGTGGTGACCTGAGCGAGGAATTCCAGGTGATCGCCGCCACCGGCGAAGACGCCATCGTCTATTGCCCGGCCAGCCACTACGCGGCCAACATGGAGAAGGCAGAAGCGCTGGCGCCCGTCGGCCCGCGCCCCGCGCCCGCCAACCCCATGACCAAGACCCCTACGCCTGGCAAAAGCACCTGTGCCGATGTGGCTCGGTTCCTGGGCGTCCCGCTGGCCTCCACGATCAAGTCGCTGGTGCTGGCCACCGACGAAATCAACGAAGCAGGCGAGATCGTCAAGTCGGAGGTCTGGCTGTTGCTGCTGCGCGGCGACCACGACATGAACGAGGTCAAGGCGAACAAGGTACCTGGCCTGGATAAAGGGTTCCGCTTTGCGAGCCTTCCCGAGATTGAAGCCCACTTCGGCTGCAAGCCCGGCTATCTGGGACCCGTCGGCCTGAAAAAGCCGCTCAAGATCGTGGCCGATCGTGAGGTGGCGGTGATGGCCGACTGGATCTGCGGTTCCAACGAGCCGGATTTCCACACCACCGGTGTCAACTGGGGCCGAGACCTGCCCGAGCCCGATCTGGTGGCCGACCTGCGCAACGTGGTTGAAGGCGACCCTTCGCCTGACGGCAAGGGTTTGCTGGCGATCGAGCGAGGCATCGAGGTGGGGCACGTCTTTTACCTGGGCACCAAGTACAGTCAGGCCATGGGCGCGACGTTCCTGGACACCGACGGCAAACCCAAGCATTTCGAGATGGGGTGTTACGGCATTGGCATCACGCGCCTGCCCGCAGCGGCCATCGAGCAAAACCACGACGAACGCGGCATCGTCTGGCCCGATGCACTTGCGCCGTTCACTGTGGTGCTGTGCCCGGTGGGCGCCGACCGCAGCGAAGCGGTGAAGGGGTCCGCGGAGGAGCTCTACCGAGGGCTGCTGACTGCAGGCGTGGACGTGATCCTGGATGACCGTGGCGAACGCCCGGGCGCGATGTT
>JBIIQD010000335.1:0-3939 GCA_044342265.1 Hydrogenophaga sp.
GGGCTCGGTCATGACCTCGCCCAGGGCACAGGCCAACGACTGGCGATCGGAGAGCATGCGCTGAATCGCATCGGATGCGAAACGCTGCAATCCGTGAGGAATCTCCGCAGGCTTGACCGCAGGCGCTTGGCCCGGGTCGCGGTAAAGCGCGGTGTCTTCAAACGCTTCGGCCATGCGCAAAGCCAATTCCCCAGCAAGCCCACCACGTTGCGGCGCCCGGAAACCGACGGAATACGTCATGCAGTCCCCGCCCACTGCGATGCCATCGTGGGCCCAGCGAGGCGGCAAGTACAGCATGTCGCCGGGGCCTAGCAGGTGCTCTTCTTCTGGTTCAAAGTGGCTGAGGATCTTCAGAGGTACACCCTGCTGCAGCGACAGGTCCTTCTGTCGGCCGATGCGCCACAGGCGCTGTCCACTGGCTTGCAGCAGGAACACGTCGTAGCTGTCGAAATGGGGCCCCACCCCACCACCGTCGCTGGCCCACGAAACCATCAGATCGTCCACGCGGGCGTCGGGCACGAACCGAAAGCGTTGAAGCAGCTCGTGCGCTGCGTCCAGATGCACATCCACCCCTTGCACCAGCAAGCTCCAGCGCGGCTGGCGAAACGGCGGAAAGGCGCTTTTGCGAAAGGGCCCCTGGCGCAGCTTCCAGCCGTTGTCCCGATGCACGATCAGGCGGGACTCCACCGCTTCGCTGGCTGCCAGCGCAAACAGCTGGGCGCGATCGAGCACCGGCTGAAACCCGGGCAACGCTTGACGGATCAGCAGCGGCTTCTTCTGCCAGTGGCGTCGCATGAACTGGGACGGCGTCAGGTCACCCAGCATGGTCATGCGCTGCTCCGTGGCGGCTGGGGTCCGGCTGGCGTGTTGGCGAAGTGTCATGGGACAATTGTCTGATGAAAATCACCGATCAATGCGTCGTTGGACTGACCTGGACCCTCAAAGACACGCTGGGCGAAACCCTGGATGTGCTGGAGGAACCGATTGAATTTCTGGTTGGCGGCACAGACCTTCTGGCCAGCCTTGAAAAAGCCCTGCTGACGCACGTCGCTGGTGACACCGTCGAATTGCAGCTGGAACCGTTGGATGCATTTGGCGACTACGATGACCGGCTGCTGTTTCTGGAGCCGCGCGACCGCTTTCCCGAGAATCTCGAAGAAGGCATGGGGTTCGAGGGCCTGCCGCCAGGCTGTAACCCTGCTGCATCGCGCGACCGCCTGTACTTTGTCAGCGACATCTATCCCGACCACGTGGTCATGGATGGCAACCACCCGCTGGCCGGGATCGCGCTGCGCATCAAGCTGAAGGTGCACTCAGTGCGCGCAGCCACCATTGAGGAGATCGGTCAGGGCTCCCTGGGCACCGGCTTCTTTCGCATGCAGGTGGATGACGCGGGCGAGGGCGACACACCATCACTGCCGCCCACGCTGCACTGAGCGGCCAGGCAGGGCGTCAGCCTCGTCCGGTAGAGCCGTAACCGCCAGCCCCACGTTCGCTGGTCAGGCTGAACTCATTGACCAGGTTGAAGCGGGCCTGCACCACGGGCACGATCACCATCTGTGCAATGCGTTCCATGGGTTCGATGGTGAAGGCCACACCGCTGCGGTTCCAGGCGCTCACCATCAGCTGCCCCTGGTAGTCGCTGTCAATCAGACCCACCAGGTTGCCCAGCACGATGCCGTGCTTGTGACCCAGGCCCGAGCGGGGCAGGATCATGGCCGCGAAGCCCGGGTCGGCCAGGTGGATGGCGAGGCCGGTGGGCACCAGCTGCCAGCCGTTGGGCGCGAGCGTGAGCGGTGCATCCAGGCAAGCACGAAGATCCAGACCGGCGCTGCCCGGGGTCGCATAAGAGGGAAGCTGGTCCGCCATGCGCGGATCCAGCACTTTCACATCAATCTGCATCATTCGGCTTTCTTGATGGCCTCTTCCAGCGCTTTGGCCGGATCGACCTCTTCACCCGCTGGCGGCTCACCCGCCGCGCCAGGCGCGGTACCCCCGGCGGGTTGCTCCTGGCCGGGGGCTTCCAAACCGGGCGGGGCATTCTCTTCATTCTCCAGGCCCGGCATGTTGTTGAGCATGTCCAAGACCGCCGCGTCATCCACCTTCACCGCCTTGTCCAGGTTGCCTGTGACCAGTCCCGGGTAAGCGATCACCACGGCCACCATGATCAGCTGCAGGACGATGAAGGCGATGGAGCCCTTGTAGATCTGCGCGGTGGTCACCGCCGGGATGCGCTTCTTGGTCACATGGTCGGTGTAGTCGCTGCGGGCGGCCACGCTGCGCAGGTAGAACAGCGCAAAACCGAACGGCGGCGTGAGGAACGAGGTCTGCAGGTTCATGGCAATGATCACACCGAACCAGATCAGGTCGATCTCCAGCTTGGTGGCCACGGGCACCAGCAGCGGGATCACGATGAAGGCGATCTCGAAGAAATCAATGAACATGCCCAGGATGAACACCAGCAGGTTCACCACGATCAGAAAGCCGAGCTGACCACCGGGCAGTTTGTCAAACAGGTGCTCGACCCAGAAGTGCCCATCGGCTGCGTTGAAGGTGAAACTGAAGACGGTGGAACCGATCAGGATGAACATCACGAACACCGCCAGCTTTGTGGTGTTTTCCATCGCCTGCAATAGCAGATTCATAGACAGGCGTCCGCGCGAACCGGCCATGATCAACGCACCCAGCGCACCCATGGCGCCGCCTTCGGTGGGCGTGGCGATGCCCAAGAAAATCGTGCCGAGGACCAGGAAGATCAGCACCAGCGGCGGGATGAGCACGAAGGTGACCTGCTCGGCCAGCAGCGACAGCAAGCGAAGCCGGAACAAGCGGTTGAGCAAGGCCAGCGCCAGCGCCAGAAATGAACCAACGGTGATGGACATGATGATCACCTCGTCACCGGCAGGCGGCGTTTCGCGCCCGATCATGGGATTGATGATGGATGCGTGCACCTGCGACCAGGAATAGCTGGCCGCGCCACAGATCGCCAGCAGGACGAGCAAGGAACGATGGCCGCTGCTGCCACTGGGTTCGTTGTAAATGCGAGCCTCGCTGGGGAGGGCTGGCACCCAGGCTGGTTTGAGAACGGCCACACAGGCAATGAATGCCAAATAGAGACCCACCAGCATCAACCCAGGGATCAGGGCGCCGGCGTACATGTCGCCCACCGAGCGGCCCAGCTGGTCGGCCAGCACGATCAGCACCAGCGACGGCGGGATGGCCTGCGCGAGCGTGCCCGAAGCGGTGATCACACCGGTGGCGATGGTGCGGTTGTAGCCGTAGCGCAGCATGATGGGCAGAGAAATCAGGCCCATGGAGATGACGGCCGCTGCGACCACGCCGGTGGTGGCGGCCAGCAGCGCGCCCACCAACACCACCGCGACGGCCAGGCCTCCGCGCACAGGCCCAAACACCTGGGCCACGGTGGACAGCAGGTCTTCAGCCATCCGGCTACGCTCCAGGATGATGCCCATCAAGGTGAAGAACGGGATGGCCAGCAACGTGTCGTTCTGCATGATGCCGAACACCCGCAGCGGCAAGGCCTGAAACAGGTTGGAGGGGAACAGCCCCACTTCCATCCCGATGTAACCGAAGAAAAGGCCAGTGGCAGCCAGTGCAAAAGCCACCGGGAAACCGGACAGCAAGAACACCAGCAGCCCGCCGAACATCAGCGGGACAAAATTGGCGGTGATGAATTCGACCATGATCAGTTCGCTCCCTTGAGTTGTTCTTTTTGCAGGCGCTCTTCTTCCTCTCTCAGCAATTGCTCGGCCAGCTTTTCTTCATCAGAGGGACCACCTTGCGCCAGCACATCGGGCCCGTGGCCCATCAAGAAGGCCATGCGCTTGATGAGTTCACTCACGCCCTGCAATGCGAGCAGTGCAAAACCGAGCGGAATGAACAGGTAAACCGGCCAGCGGATCAGACCACCCGCGTTGG
>JBIIQD010000336.1:0-3938 GCA_044342265.1 Hydrogenophaga sp.
TGAATCCGCCACCCGTTGCTGTCATTCGTCGCGGCGAGCACGGTGTCAGAAAACGGTCGGCAGCAAAATCGCTGGATGCGTGAGCGGAACCAGATGGCATTTCACATTCGAAGCGTAGCCTCAGCCAAGGCGGAGTCGAGGATGTCAGGAATTCCCTGCACTCGTTTAAGCCAGTAGTTGCGCTCGTCCGGCGAAAGCGCAGTCGCCGCCCAAATGATCGCTCGACGATCCCAGGGCGTTGCAGCTTGCCAGTTCTCCTTGCGCTCTCTCACCCAGTCAGTATGATCCAACTCTTTCGCTACGACGGCTCTCCACCGCACACCCAACAGTCCGCAGGATTCTTCGACCTCATTGAGCAAGTCGGGAGGGCACCCTGGCTGCATACGGTTCAGGACAATCGCACAAGCCCACTCGTTGGCGAACTGCAGATCCTTGTGAACACTTTTGTCCAACCCTGCGAAGGTTCGCAAGGCAATCTCAGAAGCGTACTTCTGACTCGTGGTCGCGATGAGGTACTGCGCAACCTCCCTCATAACGGGGATGAGTCGTGAGAAGTTCCTGTAGACTGAGCCGTTCGTTTCACAGGTACCTGATCTTGGATTTGTACCGCCGCAACTGTGGCTGCCGAGGTGCTCGGCAGCGACGACTCTGTGCCTGCGGTGCTTCTTGTGCGGCGCACCTCGCTGGCTGAGGGCATCGCTGCGATGGACAGAAAGCCTGTGCTGCAGGGCGACAACGGCTCCACGCTCAAGGCTACGCTTTGAATCGCTGCACGATGTCCCCGCGCAGGCCGCCGAGTTCGCGCGCTGGTTCTACTTGGAACTTGGAGCATCGCCATTGAGGCATCTGCTTTCGGGGTCCGCGGTAGGGTCGCGCCGGGCAGGATCACTTCAACTCAGCTGGCAATGCCAACAAACGGTCCGTAACCGTATGCTCACACTTGGACTTTTGATTCAACCCGATGACCGATGACGCTCCCGTTTTTGACCGTGTGCTGCCGCCTGGCGTGGTGTGGCAGGCGGTGGTGATTGGTGAGGCTACCGAACCGCTTTTTCCCGAAGAGGCGGTGGCTGTGGCCAGAGCGGTGGTGCGCCGCCAGGCCGAGTTCGCGGCCGGTCGTCAGGCGGCGCGAGCCGCACTGGTGCGTCTGTGTGGGTTTTCGGGTCCTGTGCCGGCGGGCGGTGATAGGGCGCCTGTCTGGCCCTTGGGCGTGGTGGGCACGATCAGCCACGACGAGGGGTTGGCCGTGGCCGCGGTAGCGTTGGCCCAAGATGTGTGGGCCCTGGGGCTGGACATCGACACCGTGGCGCGGTTCAAGCCAGAGCTTGAGAGCACGATCTGCACACCCGACGAAATGCAGCGGCTGCTGCAGGGGCGCACGCCGTCAGAGCGGCAGAGCCAGTTGGCCCGGGTGTTTTGCATTAAAGAGGCGGTCTTCAAGGCCCAGTACCCGTTGACGCGGGACTGGCTGGACTTTGCCGATGTTGTGCTGGAATGGCCGCAAAGTGCTCCGGACCGCTTTGTGGCCACCCTGCAGCGCGCTGTCGGCGGCTTCGCGGCAGGTTACCGTTTCGACGGACGCTGTGTGGTCGAAGGAGAGCGGTGCGTGGCCGCTGTGGTGTTGCGCCCTCCCCGGTGATATCCCGCTGGCTCAGCGTAGGGAAAGAGGCCGCATGTCGCTCCAGCGCTGGCCGATCCACGCCAGGCAGACGGCCTGTTCACCCTCGGGCCCCACCTCTTTCCAGCCTTTGGGCACCGGTCGCACCACCGGCCACACGGCGTACTGCCCCTCGGTATTGAGCAGCACGATCCAGGTTTCGTCAGCGGTGGGGTCGGTCGTCATGGCAGGCAGGTTGAAGTTCAGCGCAGGTGCGGCGCGATCAGCTCGGCGATCCGGGTCGAGCGGGTGTCGTCCATCAGGCCCATGTGGTCGCTGTCCAGGGTGTGGGTCTGCACGTGCTCTCCCACGAGGTGAACGCGCCAGTCGGGCGACGGCGTGTCGCGCCGCAGGGCGTGGATCTGGATGGCGGGCGCGTCCACCGCCGTCGGCACATGGCGGCGGGTGGCGCGCACGGTGGCCAGCGCGGTGTCGATGCCGCGCTGGGCGTCCGCTTCGCTCATGCCCGCATCGCCCAGCCCGAAGCCCTTGAGCAGTTCGCAAAGCTCGCTGGCGTTTTTCGGAATCTTCTGTGGGTCAGTAATCCCGAACATCTCGGCGGTGTCCATCAGCACCTCGTGTTCCTGGGGCTCGCGCAGATCGCTGCCGTCGGGCAATGGGCTGTCAAGCAGCACGAGCAGGCTCACGTCTTCGCCCGCCCGCCGCAGTTGCACCGCCATTTCTTGCGCGGCCACTCCGCCCGACGAAAAACCGAGCAACTGGTACGGCCCCTGCGGCTGTATCTTTTTGAGTGCGCTGAGGTAGGCGGCCGCCATCTCGGGCGTGCTCTGCAGCGGCGTCTCGTCGGGGGAAAAACCCTGCGCCTGCACGCCGTACACCGGCACCTCCGGGTCCAGCGCCTCGACCAGGTTCAGGTAGCACCAGACCAGGCCCGATTGCGGGTGCACGCAAAACAGCGGCGTGCGCGAGCCGGTGGCTCGCATCGGCACCGTCAGCGTCCGCACAGCCAGATCGCCGTGGCGCACCTGGGCCGCCATGCCTGCGATGGTGGGTTGTGACATCAGACCACGCAGCGTCAGTCGGGACGCGGCCAGGGCGTGGCCCGCTTCAATGGCCGCCGCCGTGCAGGCCGCCACCAGCTTCATGGCCAGCAGGGAATGTCCGCCCAGCGCAAAGAAGTCGTCGGTCACCCCGATGCGCTCCAGACCGAACACCTGTTGCCAGGCGGCTTGCAGCGCCGCTTCCAGCGGGTCGCGCGGTGCCGCGTACTCGCGCACCACCGAAGCCAGATCGGGCGCGGGCAGCGCCTTTCGGTCGAGCTTGCCGTTGGTGGTCAGGGGCAGCGTGGGGATGGACACCAAGGCTGAGGGGACCATGAACTCGGGCAGGCGCTCAGCCAGCCAGGGCTTCAGACTCTCCAGTTCTAACCCAGCCGGAGCGTCGCTGTGCAGAACCACATAAGCCACCAGCCGGGCCTGTCCGCGCTCGTCCTTCAATGCGATCACAGCGGCCTGGGCCAGCGCGGGATGGGCCAGGAGAGCCGCCTCGATCTCGCCGGTCTCCACGCGGTGGCCGCGGATCTTGACCTGCTCGTCGTTGCGCCCGAGGAACTCGATCTGGGCGGTGCCATCGGGGCCGACCATCCAGCGCGCCTGATCCCCGGTGCGGTACAGGCGCTCGCCGGGGGTGTTCGAGAACGGATCGGACACGAACTTCTGTGCCGTGGCCTCGGGCCGGCCCAGGTAACCGCGCGCCAACCCGGCACCGGCCAGACACAGCTCACCGACCACACCCAGGGGGGCCAGGCGCCCCAGCGCATCGAGCACATAGGCCCGGTAGTTCGGCAGCGGCACGCCGATGGGCAGCGAGGCGGGCAGCTCGCCCGAAGCGGGCACCACAAAGGCCGAGGCATCGATACAGGCCTCGGTCGGCCCGTACATGTTCACGATCTGCGTGCCCGGCAGGCGCTGCTGCAAGCGCCGCGCCAGCGCGCTGGTCAGCACCTCGCCGCCCAGCATCAGGCGCTTCAGGCCCCGGTAGCGGCGCTCCTCGGGCAGCGCCACCAGGCTCTCGCTCACCGTGTCGAAGAACGAAGGCACCGAGTTGATGTGGGTCACCGCATGGCGGGCCAGCAAGTCCCAGAAAGCCTCGGCCTCCAGCGTCTTCAGGGGCGGGGCGATGACGATGGCCGCACCGCGCAACAGCGGCAGCAGCAACTGGCCGATGGAGACATCAAAGCCCACCGAGATGGCGGCCAGCACCCGGTCACCGGGGCCGATGGGATCGTGGTGGGTCTGGCGGGCGTGGCTGAGGTTGACAG
>JBIIQD010000337.1:0-3932 GCA_044342265.1 Hydrogenophaga sp.
CGCACGTTGGTGGTGATCCGCACATCGTCCAGGAACAGGGTCGCGGTGCCGAAGCTGCCGAAGGGCAGGGCGCCGTCGGGGTAGACGATGCGGTTGATGTGGTCGATGAAGTCCAGGTTCTGGTTCAACAGCAGTCCGCCCACCAGCAAGGCCTGTGGCTGGCCCGACGCGTCCTGCACCGGTTGCAGGGCCAGCAGCACCAGGGCGCGGTCTTCCATGTTGCGCGCGTCGGGCGCGGCGTTGCGTGTGGCCACGAGCGGGATGTCCACCCGCGGCAGCAGCTGGGGCGCCAGGGCGGCGATTTCTTCGCGCGAGAGGCGCACGATCTTCGCGGAACGGGCCGGCGTGCTGGCGGCGAGTTGCAGCAGTGGCGTCACGCTGGCGGGCAAGCTTGTGTGCGGATCGTCGTGGCGCACGAGCAGCAGAAAGTCCAGACCGAGTTCTTCGCGGTCGGCCGCGAGCCGCGCGGTCACATCGCCGCCGGCCATGGCTTGCAGCAGCCGCTGCGAACGCGCCACGCCGCGTGTGCCGCTGCCCACTTCGGCCAGTGTCTGGTCGAAGTAGCCGCGCGCCACGGCCAGGTCGCTGCGCACCTTGGTGATGAGCAGCCGGTCGTAGGTGACGCTGCTCCACACGGCGATCGCCAGCACCAGCAGCGGGAACACCACCAGCAGCGGCAGCAGCGCCATCGCCAGCAGTTTGTTGCGCACCGAGGTGGCGAGCCAGCGGGGCGTGTGGCGGATCATGCGAGGCCCACGCAGGCGAGCAGTGTCTGGATTGAGAGATGCCGCGGAACCGGCTTCGCCGGGCCGCAGGCGTCGCCCCCTTGAGGGGGTCGCGGGCAGCGCGGCGGGGCTGTCTTCACAAGCTGTTCCATTCGGCCACACGCCGCTCCAGGGTTCGACGCGACACGCCCAGCAACTCGGCCGCGCGGGTCTTGTCGCCCTGTACCGAGTCGAGCACGCTCAGGATGTGCAGCTTCTCCATGGTCGCGAGGTCCTGGCTGGCTGCATTCGAAACCTGCGCCGCGCGCGGCTGATCCCCGGGGTACAGCGCCGACACATTGAGCGCGCCCAGGATCAGCGAGCGCTCGATGAGGTTGCGCAACTCGCGCACATTGCCGGGCCAGTCGTACTGGGCCAGATAGTCCATTTCTTGCGCGCTGATCTGCAGCGGGGTCACGCCCAGCGCGGGGGCGAGCTGTTCCATGAAATGCTGCACCAGGGCAGGAATGTCGCTCTTGTGTTCGCGCAGCGGTGGCAGACCCAGTTCCACCACCTGCAGGCGAAAGTACAGGTCTTTGCGGAAGCGACCAGCGCCCACTTCGTCGGCCAGGCGGCGGTTGCTCGCGGCCATGATGCGCAGGTTCAGCGGCACCAGCTGTTCGCTGCCCACCGGGCGGATCTTGAGTTCTTCGATGGCGCGCAGCAGCGCGGCCTGGATGGGAAGCGGCAGCTCGGCCACCTCGTCCAGGAACAGCGTGCCGCCTTGGGCGTAGTGGAACAGGCCTTCGCGCGCCCGGGTGGCGCCGGTGAACGCGCCGCGCGCGTGGCCAAACAATTCGCTTTCGATCAGTTCGGGCGACACAGCCGCACAGTTGACCGGCACAAAAGGCCCCTGGTTGCGGTGGCTCAGCGCATGCAGTTCGCGCGCCACCAGTTCCTTTCCGGTGCCCGACTCGCCTTGCAGCAGCACGGTGCTGTCGACGGCGGCCACGCGCTCAACCGAGGCGCGCAGCGCCGCGATGGCCGCAGAGTCGCCGACCAGCGCGGCATGGTGGCGGCGGGTCCCAGCCACAGCACGCCGCAGCACGTAGTTCTCGCGTCGCAAGCGCGCGCGCTCGTGGCACTGTTTGACGGCGTTGAGGATCTGCGGCACACGAAACGGCTTGAGGATGAAGTCCGATGCGCCCGCCCGCAGGGCCTCGATGGCGGTGTCGAGGTCGGCAAAGGCGGTGATGAGGATCACCTCGCCTGCGAAGCCCTGTTCACGCAGTTCCTTGAGCCAGGCCACGCCGTTCTGACCGGGTAGCGAGATGTCGAGGATCACCAGGTCCACATGGTGACCGCGCAGCCATTCAGCGCCTTCTTCGGCGCTGCCCGCGCTCATCACAAAGTGGCAGCGCGGCGCCAGCGTCTTCACCAGGAAGTTGAGCATGCCCTGCTCGTCGTCCACCACCAGGATGGACCAATCGGGCCAGCCTTCGAGGGTTTTGTCAGGGACGGTGCTGAAAAGAGGGGCGTTCACCGGTGGCGATTCTACGGATGAAGTTGAGCAAAACACTCGGCTAATCGCCTGGAAACCACTGGGAGTCTGTCTGATGGGTGATCAGGATGGCACGACAAATTGTCGCAATCCGAGCCGACAAGTTGACGCACACGCCGACCGGGGCTTGTTTCGGGTGGCGCCAGTTCGCCGCCGCCTCTTGATCTCCCCAAATCCCCCCGGCTTTTCTGATGGCACGTTTCTGGCTTATGTGCGCCTCGCTGGCAGGCGCCGAACGTGGGCAAGATGCAGCCAGTGCCGCCGCCCCCGGAAGGTTGGTGGGCGGCAAGGGTGTGTACGCTTGTCAACAGAGGGGAGCGGCGCTAGATTCTCTTATGCAAAAAGTCCGCAAGTGCCTCCCACCGGCTCAACGGACCATGTTCAACCAGGAGACATGCACATGAGCAAGCCCCCCCGCGAGGAACAACCGTCCCTGCGCCGCCGCAGCCTGTTTGCGGGCGCCGGCGTCGTTGGCGCTGCGGCCGCAGCCACTGCCCTGCTGCCATCGGTCCAGCCCGAAGCACCTTCGGCTCAGGAGCCCAAACCTGCCCCTGCGCGCGGTGGCGGTTACAGCCTGAGCGACCACGTCAAGCACTATTACAAGACCACCCGGATCTGAACCCGAGGAGCCCCACGATGATGCTCACCAAGAAGTCTCCAGGAGCGGCCGCCAGCGGTCGCAGCCATGCCTTTGTACACAGCCTGCAGCGCGGCCTGGCGTCGGCCCTGCCCACCATGGACCGCCGATCATTTCTGCGCCGTTCGGGTCTGGGCGTGGGTGTTGGCCTCGCCGCCACACAGCTGACTCTGGTCAAGAAGGCCAAAGCCGCCGGTGGCGGTTCGATCGACGGCACCGGCAAGATCGAAGTCAAGCGCACCATCTGCACCCACTGCTCGGTCGGTTGCGCGACGGACGCCATCGTCGAGAACGGCGTCTGGGTGCGCCAGGAGCCGGTGTTCGATTCGCCGATCAACCTGGGCGCGCATTGCGCCAAAGGTGCGGCGCTGCGCGAGCACGGCCACGGCGAATACCGTCTTCGCTACCCGATGAAGCTGGTCAACGGCAAGTACCAGCGCATCAGCTGGGACACCGCGCTCGACGAAATCACCGCCAAGATGAAGGCTTTGAAAGAAGCCAGCGGCCCGGACTCGGTCTACTTCGTGGGCTCGTCCAAGCACAACAACGAGCAGGCCTACCTGCTGCGCAAGTTCGTGAGCTTCTGGGGAACGAACAACTGCGATCACCAGGCGCGCATCTGCCACTCCACCACGGTGGCTGGCGTGGCGAACACCTGGGGCTACGGTGCGATGACCAATTCGTACAACGACATGCAGAACAGCAAGTGCGCGATGTACATCGGCTCCAACGCCGCTGAAGCGCACCCGGTGTCGATGCTGCACATGCTGCACGCCAAGGAAAACGGCTGCAAGATGATCGTGGTCGATCCGCGCTTCACACGCACGGCCGCCAAGGCCGACGAGTTCGTGCGCATCCGCTCCGGCGCCGACATCCCCTTCCTGTTCGGGATGCTGTACCACATCTTCAAGAACGGCTGGGAAGACAAGAACTACATCAACGACCGCGTCTTCGGTATGGAGAAGGTGCGTGAGGAGGTGATGGCCAAGTGGACGCCGGCGGTGGTGGAAGAGGCCTGCGGCGTGAAGGA
>JBIIQD010000338.1:0-3930 GCA_044342265.1 Hydrogenophaga sp.
CGCTGAACACCGTGCTGCGCGCCAGCCCTTCGTTCCTCATCGGTGTGGTGCTGTCGACCTGGCTGGCGGTGGAGCTGGGCTGGTTCCCGGTGGCCGGGCATGAAGATGCGGACCATGTGTTCCTGCCCGCCCTCACACTGGCGCTGGCGCTGTGCCCCGGCTTCACCCAGGTGGTGCGCGACGCGGCGCTCAAACTGCTGCGCTCGGACGCTTTCGAGTTCGCCCAGGTCAAGGGCCTGCCCCTACGCGCTGCCTTGTGGCGCCACGCGCTGCCGCAAATCCTGCTGGCCACGCTGGCCTACGCGGGCGTGCAGCTGGTGCTGCTGATCGAGGGCATGGTGGTGGTCGAAACCCTGTTCGCCTGGCCCGGCATTGGCCACGCGCTGGTGCACGCCGTCATCGCCCGCGATGTGCCCATGATCCAGGGCACCGCACTCACCATGGCGCTGCTGTTCGTGTTGCTCAGCGGCACCATCGACCTGCTGCTGCACGCACTGGATCCGCGCCTGGCCGACGCGCAGGCCGCCACCTCGCACCGCGCCCAAGGGGCCACCCCATGAAGCCCTCAGATGCCCTGCCTTTCGCGGTGCTGCTGCTGATCGCCGCGGTGACGCTGCTCACCCCGCTGCTGGCGCCGGACCCGCACGCGCAAGACCTCATGGCCAGCCTGCTGCCGCCCGAGGCTCGGCACTGGCTCGGCACCGACCACCTGGGCCGCGACCACCTGGCCCGTCTGGGCGAAGGCCTGCGCACCTCGCTCGGGCTGGCGCTCGCGTCGGCCCTGCTGGCGGTGGTGCTGGGCTCGGCGCTGGGCCTGCTGGCTGCCGCGCGGGGCGGCTGGGTGGACCGCGCCGTGTCGGTCGCGGCCGACGCCGTGTCCGCCATCCCCGGCCTGCTCTGGGTGCTGCTGATCGCCGCCATGGCACCCGGTGAAAAGTGGGCGCTCTACACCGGCCTGGTGCTCACCGCCTGGGTCGAGTTTTTCCGGATGGTGCGCTCCCATGCGCGCTCGGCCTTGCTGGGCCAGCCGGTGCAGGCAGCGCGCCTGCTGGGCTTCGGCCCGCTTTACATCTTTCGCTGGCATGTGCTGCGCCCCATCGCGGGCGTTCTGGCGCGGCTGTGGGCCTACGCGGTGGCCAACGCCGTGCTGGCGATCGCGGCGCTGGGCTTCATCAGCGTGGGCGTGCGCCCACCGCAGGCCGAGCTGGGCCTGATGATGACCGAGGCCTTGCCGTACTACCACGAAGCACCCTGGCTGCTCGCGGCGCCGGTGGTGGCGCTGGTGCTGTTGATCGGCGCACTGCAGGCCATCGTGGGCCACGCAGCAGACGACAAACCCGCAGGGGTGCTGGCGTGAACATGCGCGAAACCATCCCAGACACCGACACCGTGCTGCGCGTACAGGACCTGGGCATTCGCTTGCTGCCCAGCCCCGCGCAACCCGAAGGCCGCAACCTGCTGCAAGGCTGCAGCTTCGAACTGCGCGCGGGCGAGCGCCTGACGCTGGTGGGCGAATCGGGTGCGGGCAAATCGCTGCTGGCGCAGGCCATCATGGGCACGCTGCCCAGTGTGATGCGCGCCAGCGGTCGGGTGCAGATCGTGGGCAGCGACACCGACGGGCAACGCCGCAAGACGCAGCCGCTGTGGGGCCAGCAGATCGTGATGCTGCCGCAAGAACCCTGGTCTGCGCTCAACCCGGTCATGCGGCTGCGCACCCAGGTGGCCGAGGCCGGTCGCTACGCCGCTGGGCACGGTTGGGCCTCCGCGTTCCACCAGGCCGACCAGCACCTGGCTGCGCTGGGCCTGGCCCACGCCGGGCGCCAGTGGTTGCACCAGGTCTCGGGCGGCATGGCGCAGCGCGTGGGCATCGCCTGCGCCAGCCAGAGCGACGCGCGCGTGCTGATCGCCGACGAACCCACCAAAGGCCTGGACGCGGGCGCCTGCGAACAGGTGGCGCTGCTGCTGGCCAGCGCACAGCGGCAAGGCCAGGCGCTGCTGACCATCACCCACGACCTGGATCTCGCGCTGCGCCTGGGCGGGCGGGTGGCCGTGATGCGCCAGGGCCGCATCGTCGAAGCGGGCGAGGCGGCGAGCGTCTTGAATGACCCACAGCACGCCTACACCCGCGAGCTGATCGCCGCGCAGCCGCGCCATTGGCCCTCTTTGACACCGCCGCGCAACGCGGTCACCGCGGAACCTGTAATCGCCGCCCAGGCGGTGAGCGTGAACTTTGGCGAGCGCCAGGTGTTGCAAGGCGCCAGCCTGCCGATGGCCGAAGGCGAATCGGTGTCGGTGGTCGGTCCCAGTGGCTGCGGCAAGACCACACTCGGCAATGTCCTGGTGGGGGTTCTGAAACCGAACCATGGCCGGGTGCAGCGCCGCGCCGATGTGCCCGGCTGGCGCTTCCAGAAGCTCTACCAGGACCCGGTGGCCTCGTTCGCACCGGGCCAAACCATCCGCCAGGGCATCACCGACTTGCTGCGCCTGCACCGACTCAGCGCCGCGCCCATCGCGCACTGGCTGCAACGCCTGCGCCTGGCCGACGAGCTGCTGGACCGCTTGCCCAGCGAAGTCTCGGGCGGCGAACTGCAGCGAATCGCGATCCTGCGCGCCATGCTGCTGCAGCCGGTGTTCGTGTTCGCCGACGAGCCCACCTCGCGGCTGGACGCGCTGACGCAGCGTGAGACCATGGTTGCCCTTTGCGAGGCCATGACGGACAGCGGCTGCGCCATGCTGCTGGTCAGCCACGACCGGTCACTGGCTCAACACGCGACCCAGCGTCTGCTTCAGATGGAAGCCATCCAGAGCAGACCGCTGGCATGACCCGCTGGGACTGCGCTTAGGCCCGCACACTGGCGCGCGTCAACGGCCGCTGCGCGGTCCACTGAGACCAGCGTGTGAGCTGGGCAGCGAAGCCTGGCGCGGCCTGGGTCCGTGGTTGCTGCAAAGCGTCCACATCGGCGTCCTTGGCTTCGTGGCGATCGGCATTGGCCAAGGCCTCATCCACCGAAGAGTCGTCCAGCGCTTCTACCGTTGGCAGCCAGCCTGCCGCCGAATCGTGGTGGGTGGCCGCCACGCTGTCGATGGCCACAGAATGCTGGCTCCATGAAAGATCGAGCGTGCCAACCGTGTCGACTTGCAACCCGGACGCACTGGTCATGAACGGGGTCAGGGTCTGGCGAAACACTTCCTCCAGCGACACCAGACGGGACGCTCCGGCAACGGCGAATGCGGGCGCGTCGGTCTGCGGCAAGACGGATGTCGCACCGATGGCGACGGGCTGTGCCACCGGAACCTCCGTCACCATCACCGGGCTCAGCGACAACGTGGCCGACGAGACCGTGACTGGAAGCTCTGTGGAACCAAGCGCCTGATGGGCAGGAGCCTGGGCTACAGCGATCATTGGCACAACCTGGGTGTCCTGTTGCACGGGTTCAACAGTGGCTGGCGCAGCGAATGCACCAGTGTTCAGATTCAGCGTGTGCACCCACCCTGCTGGCGTCAACACGACGGCTTCAATCGAGCCGACCGCTACCTCCAACGACCAGTTGCCTCCCAGCGAGCTGTCGCCGGTGGTGTCCAGGGAGGCAGCCACGTCTGCCAATGTGTATTGGGCCAGCAACTGCATCGTGTTCTGTCCGTCCACGCCTGCGGCGAAATCGCAGGCGTAAATCAGGATGTCACCGTCGGCCACGAGCGCTGTGGAAAGGGTCAGCAGCGCCGGGTTCAGGCCCGACTGGAACGAGCTGGCGTCGATGTTGCCGCTGCCCAGCGTGAGGTAGCCCTCGCCGCCATGGCTGACGACGTGAATGGCTTCAATGCCGGTGCGGCCGTTCAGCGCGGCCGCCATCTGGGTCAGACCGTCGGCGTCCAGCGTCAGCACCACCAGCTCGCGGCCAGCAATGGCAAAGGACTGCGGATCGGGAATGC
>JBIIQD010000339.1:0-3918 GCA_044342265.1 Hydrogenophaga sp.
CACCGCCCGCAGGCCGCGCTGGCGCTGCTGACGCAGGACCTGACCCGCCGCGCCGATCACCCCGACCTGCATTTCGGCATCGGCCGCGCGCACCACGATCTGCTCGACCCCGAGGCCGCGATGGCGGCGTGCGAGCGAACAATGGCGCTGGATCCCTCTTCCATCACGGCCTTTTGCACCTACGCCTACTGCGCCCATCACCGCGACACGCCGGACCTCGAAGCGCTGCGCCACTGGCTGGAACAGCACGCCCCAGGGCTCAAGCGCCCGCCTGCGCCGCTGGCCAGGCCGCGCGCTCGTTCAACAACCCAGGCCTTGCGCGTAGGCCTGCTCTCAGGCGACTTCAAGGACCACCCCGTCACCTATTTCCTCGAATCGGTGTTGGCCGCCTTGAAGCAGCAAGGGCTGGAACTGTTCGCCTACGCCACCGACAGCACGGTTGACGCCGCGACCGCTCGGGTGCGCGCACAGGTCACCCACTGGCGCAAAGTCGCCAACCTGAACGACCTGGCCCTGGCGCGCCGCATCGCCGACGACCAGATCGACGTGCTGCTGGACCTGGCCGGGTTCACCAACCACAGCCGCCTGGGCGTGCTGCTGATGCGGCCAGCGCCCGTGCAGCTGAGCTGGCTGGGCTACTTCGGCAGCCTGGGTGTCCCCGAGGTCGATGGCGTGATCGCCGATCCTTTTTGCGTGCCGCCCGAAGAACAAGGCTTCTTCACCGAACCGGTGCTGTACCTGCCAGAGACCCGCCTATGCATGAGCCCGCCTTTGGAGGCACCCGAGGTCACTCTTGAACCGCCGTTGGCGAATGCCAGCGGCCTGCGTTTCGCGTGTTTGCAGGACCTCAAAAAGATCACCCCGCGCGTGCTGGCCGCCTGGCGCCGCATTCTGGATGGTGCACCGCTGACCACGCTGTGGCTATTGGGTCGGCAGATCGCCGAGCCCGATGTGCGCGCTGTGTTCGAGCAGCGCCTGGTGGACAGCGGCATTGATCGCAGCCGCATTGAGCTGGCGCTGCCTTGCTCGCGCAACCGGTTCCTGGCGCGCATGGGTGAATGCGATGTGCTGCTGGACACGTTCCCCTATCCCGGCGGCACCACGACGGCCGAGGCAGTCTGGATGGGCGTGCCGACGCTGACGCTGGCGACCCCCGGCATGCTCGGTCGCCAGGGGCAGGCGCTGCTGAACCAGGTCGGCCTGGGCGACTGGGTCACCGACAGCGACGATCAATATGTGCAGCGCGCGTTGGCGCTGGCGCAGGACCGCGAGGGCACGCTCAATATGCTGCGCCAGTTGCGCCGCAGCCTTCGCGAGACCGCGCGGCGCAGCCCGCTGTTCGATGCTGACCGCTTCGCGAGTCACTTCGCCGCTCTGTTGCGTCGCGCCTGCGACGACAAGGCCCCACGAGACACCCCAGCGCAAGTCCGGCGCTTCAATGAGCTGGTGGCCGCCGGGCAGCACGACGAGGCCGAACAGACCTTGCGCCAGTTGCTGGCCCGAGACCCGCGCGCCCAGGGCCTGCGCCAGGCTCTGGCGGCCCTGCTGTTCCACCGCGAGCGCTGGAACGAGGTGATCACCCTGTTGCAGGAACTGGTGCGCAGCCAGCCCGAAGACTCAACCCAGCGGTACCGGCTGGGCGTGGCGCACAAAGAGCTGGGCCAATTCGTCGCGGCGCGAGAGGCCTTGGAGACGGTGGTGCAACGTTGGCCGGACCAGTTGCAGCCGCGCCTGACGCTGGCCAAGCTGGTGCAGCGCCAGTTCCAGCAGCCGAAACAGGCGCTGGACATCCTCACGCCTGCGCTCACAACACACGACAGTTCCGCACTGCTGCACAGTGAGATCGCGTTGATGCAGCAGGACCTGCTGGACACCGAGGGCGCACTGGCGTCCTACCAGCGTGCGATCGAGCGCGACCCGTCGCACATGACATCGTTTGGCGCTTACGCCTTCTGCAGCCACTACCAGAGCGCGCCCGACCTGGATGCGCTCAAGCGCTGGCAGGCACAACACGAACCAGCGTTGCGGAGCGACCGCTTGCAGCTCTCGCCCGCCCGGCCACGGGCGCCCGGCGCCCCGTTGCGGATCGGCATGCTCTCGGGCGATCTGCGCAACCACCCGGTGGCGTTCTTTCTGGAATCGGTGGTGGCGGCCCTGCACCAGAGCGGGATGGCACTGGTCGCCTATGCCACCGACCCACGCCACGACGAGGTCAGCCAGCGGCTCCAAGCGCACATCCCGAGCTGGCATCGCGTCTCAAACCTGAGCGACGCGGCGCTGGCGCGACGCATCGCCGACGATGGGCTGGACGTGCTGCTGGACCTGTCGGGCTTCACCAGCCACGGTCGCCCTGGCGTGTTGTTGATGAGACCTGCGCCGCTGCAGCTGGGCTGGCTGGGCTATTTCGGCAACCTGGGGTTGCCCGAGGTCGACGGCGTGATCGGCGACCCGCACTGCGTACCCGCAGGCGAAGAACGCTTCTTCACCGGCCGCGTGCACGGCATGCCGTCCAGCCGACTGTGCTTCACCGCGCCGGCGGATGCGCCAGCACCGTCAATGCAACCGCCGCTGGCCGCCGCCAGCGGACTGCGTTTCGCCTGCCTGCAGGACCTCAACAAAGTCAATGTGCGCGTGCTCGCGGCCTGGAAACGCATCCTCGACGGCGCGCCCGATGCCACGCTGCTGATACAGGGCCGGCAGCTCGCACAGCCCGAGGTGCGCGCGGTGTTCGAGTCGCGGCTGAACGCCAGCGGCATCGACCGCACCCGAGTGACCCTGGGCCTGCCGCGCCCTCGCGCCGACTACCTCGCTCAATATGGCGAAATCGACGTGCTGCTCGACACCTTCCCCTACCCCGGCGGCACCACCACCTGCGAGGCGGTCTGGATGGGGGTGCCCACGCTCACGCTCGCGACACCCGGCATGCTCGGCCGCCAGGGGCAGGCACTGCTGCACCAGGTCGGCCTGGACGACTGGGTCACCCACAGCGACGACGCCTACGTCGAGCGCGCGATCGCGCTGGCGCAAGACCGACAAGGCACGCTGGCGACGCTGCGGCACCTGCGACAGACACTGCGCGAGACCGCGCGCACCAGCCTGCTGTTTGATGCCACTCGCTTTGCTGCCGACTTCGAAGCCCTGCTGCGCCGCGCCTGCACCGAGGGCGCTGCTGGCCGCAAGGCGTGACCGGCCAGCCGGGGCGCGTCAGGCACCCGAGACAATCCAGCGCGTCGCCTTCTCCGCAATCATCAGCGTCGGCGAATTCGTGTTGCCGCTGGTGATGGTCGGCATCACGCCCGCGTCCACCACCCTCAGCCCCGCCACGCCGCGCACCCGCAGATGGCTGTCCACCACCGCCATCGGGTCGTTGTCGGGCCCCATCTTTGTCGTGCCCACCGGGTGGAAGATGGTGCTGGCGATATCGCCCGCCAGCCGCGCCAGTTCGTCATCGGTCTGGTACTGCACGCCAGGCTTGAACTCTTCAGGTCGGTACTTCGCCATCGCCGGCTGCCCGACGATGCGCCGCGTCACGCGCAGACTGTTGGCTGCCACCTTGCGGTCTTCTTCGGTGGAGAGGTAGTTGGGTGCGATCGCGGGCGCGTCCTCGAAGCGCGGGCTCTTGATGCGGACATGGCCGCGGCTGCCGGGGTTGAGGTTGCAGACGCTCGCCGTGAAAGCCGGGAAGCTGTGCAGTGGTTCGCCGAAGGCGTCCAGCGAGAGCGGCTGCACGTGGTACTCGATGTTGGCGTGCGGCTGCGACGGGTCGCTTTTCGTGAAGGCCCCGAGCTGGCTGGGCGACATGCTCATCGGGCCGCTGCGCGTGAGCGCGTATTCGAGCCCGATCATGGCCTTGCCCCAGAGCGAGTTCGACAGCGTGTTGAGCGTCCTGGCGCCCTGGACCTTGTAGACCGAGCGGAT
>JBIIQD010000340.1:0-3902 GCA_044342265.1 Hydrogenophaga sp.
GGAGACTCAGACGATGCCGCCAACGGGGGAGGAACAGCAGAACGTGTGGCGTCTTGCGGCAACAGTGGTGGGCCGCTGCGTATCATGCCCATGGGTGATTCCATCACTGAGGCTGAAGTCGGTCACAACAGCTACCGGCGAGACCTCTGGAATACCTTGCGAGGAGCTGGCTGTCAGGTCGATTTTGTCGGCAGCCAATCCGGAGTGCTCGGCGGTAGCCCGCCCAACGCAGATTTTGATCAAGGTCACGAAGGGCACTGGGGTTGGCGCACCGACCAGGTATCCGCGCAGGCGGCCCGCTGGGTAGCCAACTCAGCACCCGACATCGTCCTGGTTCACTTGGGCACCAACGACATGTTTCAAGGTGAGAGTGCTGCTGGCGCAGCCCAGGAGCTGGGGACACTGATCGACAACATCCGCGCCGGCAAACCTGATGCGAAAATCCTGCTGGCCAAGATCATTACGAACGCCCCTGATCCATCTGGTGCTTCGGCTCTCAACGCGCAGATTGACGGCGTAGCAGCGAGCCGAGGCGTCTCCGTCGTAGACCAGGCATCGGGCTTCTCTGTTGCAGACCTGTACGACGGTGTGCATCCGAATGCATCGGGAGAATCCAAGTTGGCCGCGCGCTGGGCACAAGCAATTTTCAGCTTGCGTTCATGAACCTCCAGCAGGACTAACGCCCACTCTAGAAGTGAAAAGAGCCCAGCAAAGCAGGGCTCTTTTCACTTCTAGGGCATATGCATCTCTGCACAGCACCCATGCTGATTTGGCTCAACCGGTGGTCGCTTCTTCCGGTTTGGCTTTGCCTTCTTTCTTAGGGAGCGGTTGAATGTCGAGCTTGACTTCTTGAGTGTCCTTGCCGTCTTCGCTCATCTTGGTTTCCAGATCCACCGTCAGGCGTCCGCCCTCGGTCAGTCGACCAAACAGCAGTTCGTCGGCCAGGGCGCGACGGATCGTGTCCTGAATCAGTCGCTGCATTGGACGAGCTCCCATGAGGGGATCAAAGCCCTTCTTGGCCAGGTGCTTGCGCAACGCATCGGTGAAGGTGACTTCGACTTTTTTCTCGGCCAGCTGACCTTCAAGCTGCAACAGGAACTTGTCCACCACCCGCATGATGATGTTCTCGTCCAGCGCTTTGAAGCTGACCATGGCGTCCAGTCGGTTGCGAAACTCGGGCGTGAACAGGCGCTTGATGTCGCCCATCTCGTCGCCCGCCGCACGCGGGTTGGTGAAGCCGATGGTGGCCTTGTTCATCGTCTCGGCACCCGCGTTGGTCGTCATGATGATGATGACGTTGCGGAAATCGGCCTTGCGCCCGTTGTTGTCGGTCAGCGTGCCATGATCCATGACCTGCAGCAGCACGTTGAAGATATCCGGGTGGGCCTTCTCGATTTCGTCGAGCAACAGCACGCAGTGTGGCTTCTTGGTGACCGCTTCGGTCAGCAGTCCACCCTGGTCAAACCCGACATAGCCGGGAGGCGCGCCGATCAGGCGACTGACCGCATGACGCTCCATGTACTCCGACATGTCAAAGCGCAACAGATCGATGCCCATGATGTAAGCCAGCTGCTTGGCGGCTTCGGTCTTGCCCACGCCCGTGGGCCCGCTAAAAAGGAAGGCCCCAATCGGCTTGTCGGCCTTGCCCAGTCCCGAACGCGCCATCTTGACCGAGGCGGCCAGCACCTCCAGCGCCTTGTCCTGACCGAACACCACACTTTTGAGGTCACGCTCAAGCGTCTGCAGTTTGCTGCGGTCGTCGTTGGACACATTGGCCGGCGGGATACGCGCGATCTTGGCCACGATCTCTTCGACCTCGGTCTTGCTGATGGTCTTTTTGCGCTTGGACACTGGCAGGATCCGCTGAGCGGCACCAGCTTCGTCGATCACATCAATCGCCTTGTCGGGCAGATGACGGTCGTTGATGTACTTGGCGCTGAGCTCAGCAGCGGCTTGCAAAGCGGCCAAGGCGTACTTGACCCCATGGTGCTCCTCAAAGCGCGATTTCAGACCTTTGAGAATGTCCACCGTTTCTTGCACTGTGGGTTCGACCACGTCCACTTTTTGGAAGCGCCGTGACAGCGCCGCATCCTTCTCGAAGATACCGCGGTACTCGGTGAACGTGGTCGCGCCGATGCATTTGAGCTGGCCGCTGGACAACGCTGGCTTGAGCAGGTTGGACGCATCCAGTGTGCCGCCGGAAGCAGCGCCAGCACCAATCAGGGTGTGAATCTCATCAATGAAAAGAATGGCATTGGGCTTGTCTTTGAGCGACTTGAGCACGCCCTTGAGCCGCTGCTCAAAATCTCCGCGGTACTTGGTGCCCGCCAGCAGCGCGCCCATATCCAGGGAAAAGACATTGGACTCCGACAGTATGTCCGGCACGTCTCCCTGAGTGATGCGCCAGGCCAGCCCTTCGGCGATCGCGGTCTTGCCTACGCCCGCTTCCCCAACCAACAAAGGGTTGTTCTTGCGGCGCCGGCACAGGATCTGAATCACGCGCTCGACCTCGTAATCGCGTCCTATCAAAGGATCGATCTTGCCGTCTTTGGCGGCTTGATTGAGATTGAGCGTGAACTGCTCCAGCGGCGACTGCTTTTCATTGCCTTTGGCCTCGGTCCCCTGCTCTTCGTTCTCGGCTGCGCTGTCGCCCGGCTTGGAGGCTTCTGGAGGGTCACTCTTGCGAATGCCATGCGCAATAAAGTTGACCACGTCCAAGCGAGTCACACCCTGCTGGTGCAAATAGTAGACAGCGTGAGAATCCTTCTCGCCAAAGATGGCTACCAGCACATTGGCTCCAGTGACTTCCTTCTTGCCATTGCCAGTGGACTGCACATGCATGATGGCGCGTTGAATCACGCGCTGAAAGCCGAGCGTGGGCTGGGTGTCGACTTCGTCGGTGCCAGCCACCTGTGGCGTGTTGTCCTTGATGAAGTTAGTCAGGGACTTGCGCAAATCGTCGACATTGGCCGAACAGGCGCGCAGCACCTCGGCGGCGCTGGGGTTGTCGAGCAAGGCGAGCAACAGGTGCTCGACGGTGATGAATTCGTGCCGCTGCTGCCGGGCCTCGACGAAGGCCATATGCAAGCTGACTTCAAGTTCCTGGGCAATCATGGTCGCTTCCTTTGGGCTGGTGAGGTTCTGAAACGCACGCGTTCGGTGAGGGAATTACGGGGAAGAGGCCATCAGTTGGGGTAGATACGCTTTTATTCAACCGGTTCACTCAGGCATTGCAAAGGATGCCCTGCGGCCCGCGCCGACGCCAGCACCTGGTCAACCTTGGTGCTGGCCACATCACGAGTGAACACACCGCAGATGCCTTTGCCCTCTAAATGAATCTTGAGCATGATCTGGGTCGCCGTTTCACGGTCTTTGCTGAAATACTCTTGGATCACGTGCACCACAAACTCCATCGGAGTGAAGTCGTCGTTGAGCAATACCACCTGAAACATCTGTGGCGGCTTGACGCGCTGGGTGCGCCGCTCAAGCACCACGGAATCGTCACTGCCCAGTCCGGGTGGAGCTGCTGGAGCGGGAGGAATCTTCGGTATCTTGGTCGCCATGAAATCGATTCTAGCGGCCTCAGGCGGTCCATGAGTCGGCAAGGACAAACGCGTGATCTCTGCTGCCCAGTTGATGGCGGCATGGTTCGGGTTCGTTCCTGGGTACTCAGGCTGGTCATCACGCAATTCTCCAGGGAACTGGCTCGAAAAAACCCCTAAGGAATGGGGGTTCCTGGCACCTTTTGTGCGTTTTTCGACCGTCCGTCCCCCTTGCACCAACAATAGCCCACCGTTCGATCTGCTCCCTGCAGGCTGAATCGAGTGCCATGGTTGGTATCCTCCTGCCTTTTCTGCGAACCGTTGTTTCTGTCGAGATGTGTTCACCCTCAGGCGAGCGCC
>JBIIQD010000342.1:0-3898 GCA_044342265.1 Hydrogenophaga sp.
GGCATGAGCGGTGGTCCGGCCATCGACGAGCAAGGTCGGGTGGTGGGCGTGAATGTGGCCACCCGACGCGACGGGCAACAGCTGAGCTTTCTGGTGCCGCAGCGCTACGCCCGGGAGCTTTTGAACACCGCATGGAACAGCAGCTCGGGCATACGCACCGAATGGCGAAGCGAAGTCGCCAGACAGCTGCTGACCCACCAGGACTTTGTGTCGAGCAAGTTCTTAGAGCCCAGCACTGCCCAAGGTCCTGGTGCGCCCACCAGAAGTGTCCAAGCCGGGTTTTCCAGCCAAACTCTCGGGGGGCGCACGGTTCCTACCCTGGATGGAAGTCTCACCAAGTGCTGGGCCAATGGAAGGGACGGCGAACGCCTCAAGTTCCAGCGGGATTCCTTGAGCTGCCAGCTGGAGTCGACGTTGTTCGTCCGAGGAAACCTTTACACGGGCAGCGTGAGCATCGGCCACACCTTGCTTCGCAACGATCAATTGGCTACCCCACAGTTCATGGCCCTGACCGCCGAAAGTGACTTGGGTTGGAGAAGATCTGGTCAGGGGACGAAAGAGCGGACTCGGATCGAATGCCATGATGACTATGTGCGTACATCACAGCATGTGTATCGCGTGGCTATCTGTGCGCAGGCGTACCGAAAGTTCGAGGGTGTGTATGACTACAGTGTGCGCGCCATTCAGGTGGACGATGCTCGAGAACGACTGAGCAGTCAAATTCATCTTTGGGGTTTTTCGTTTGACAACGCTCAACAATTGGGCCGCATGTTTCTGGAACGGCTTCAGTGACTTGGTTTGTTGAGCACATTCATCGCGATGGCACGGTACTGAACCGGGTTGCGGTTCAAGGCGACGCGTTTCGAATCGGTCGCGCCCTGGACAATGATCTGGTGCTCGATGACGCGCATTGCGCAGCACACCATGCTCGCCTTCGCATCGAGAGTGAAGACTTAGCTGTTCTGGAGGATCTTGGCAGCATCAATGGCATTGCGCCTCAGGCTGGCAAATCCATGGCGGCGATCCCGATAACGACCGATCATCCTTTGCGCATAGGCCAAAGCCTATTGCGCGTTCGTTCGAGCCACTGGCCACTGATGCCTGAACGACCGTTGTCAGCACGATTCGTTTGGCCTTGGGCTTTGGTCGCTCTGCTGGCGGTTCTGGGCTACAGCGGCTGGGAGTTGTGGCTGACTGACGGGAGCGAAAAAGCACCACCTTATTTGTACACACTGAGCGGCATTGCCGCCTTTCTTGGCGCGTGGTGCGCGATTTACGCCCTCTACGGTCGCCTGATCAGCGGCGTGGGACGGTTTTTTGGCCACCTGCTGATCGCTTCGTGCGCCTTTCTCTGCGCGACGTTCATAGATGACGGGCTGACGCTGCTGGCCTTTTCCAGCGGCTGGCTCTGGCCTCTGCAGATTGCCACCTATGTGCAGATCGTCGTGCTTGCCTTGACCGTGCGGCAACACCTGCGCTTGGCCGATCCGGGCCATTGGCCCACCACTCGGTGGGGCTTGTTGTTGGTCACCACCGCCGCGTGCCTGGTGCCGCTGGGGCAGACCTGGATTTCCCAGCAGCGGCTGTCCGACATTCAGACCATCGAGGAAATGGGTCACCCGCGCTGGCGTCTTGCTCAACCTGTGACGGTCGAAGAGTTCAGCAAAAGATCGTTCGCGTTGAAGCAACGGGCGGAATCCGCGCGCGCAGCGCCCGACGACGAAAACAGTTCTGAATGGAACGATGAGGACTGAAAGACCAGGTGCCAAGCCAGGTCTGCTTTAACCACTGGAAAGCGCTGCTTTGGTGACCAAAAGTCCCAGCATCCCAGCCTCATCAAGCACCGCCACGCCCAACTCCCGCGCTTTGTCCAGCTTGCTGCCAGCCTCTTCTCCTGCGATCACGTAGTCGGTCTTCTTGCTGACCGACCCCGCGACCTTTGCGCCAGCCGCTTCCAACATTTCTTTGGCTTCTTCTCGCTTGAGGGTCGGAAACGTACCAGTCAGTACAAAGGTCTTGCCCGCCAGCGGCTGCGCCGCACGCTCGGCAGGAGCGCCCTCTTCCCAACCCACGCCGCAGGCCCGCAGTTGCTCCACGACTTCGCGGTTGTGAGATTGATTGAAAAAGGTGCGCAAGCTGTTGGCAACCGTAGGACCGACGTCGTGAACCTCAAGAAACTGCTCGACGCTGGCGTCCATGATCGCGTCCAGGTTGCCAAAATGGCGGGAAAGATCCTTGGCGGTCGCTTCACCTACGTGCCGGATGCCCAGGCCGAAAAGAAAGCGCGGCAAGGTGGTGCGCTTGGATGCCTCTAGCGCGTCAAGGACGTTCTGTGCCGATTTCTCCGCCATCCGGTCCAGGTTGGACAGGGCCAAAAGGCCCATCCGGTACAGGTCGGGCAGGGTCTTGACCACATTGGCGTCGACCAGTTGCTCCACCAGCTTGTCGCCCAGTCCTTCGATGTCCACCGCACGCCGCTGCGCGTAATGCAGCAATGCCTGTTTGCGCTGGGCGCCGCAGAACAGGCCGCCGGTGCAACGGTGGTCCACTTCGCCCTCTTCGCGCACCGCAGCGCTGCCACACACGGGGCAGATGGAGGGCATGGTGAAAACCTGAGCGCCTTCTGGACGCTTCTCAGGCAGCACCGCCACGACCTCAGGAATCACATCGCCCGCACGCCGAACGATCACCGTGTCACCGACCCGCACATCCTTGCGACGCGCTTCGTTTTCGTTGTGTAGCGTGGCGTTGGTCACCGTCACGTTACCGACAAATACGGGCGCCAGCTTGGCCACCGGCGTGAGCTTGCCGGTACGGCCCACCTGCACGTCAATCGCCAATACAGTGGTTAACTGCTCTTGCGCTGGGTATTTGTGTGCCACCGCCCAGCGCGGTTCGCGTGTCTTGAAGCCCAGTTCGCGCTGCAAGGCCAAATGGTTGACCTTGTAGACCACGCCGTCGATGTCGAACGGCAAGGCATCGCGCTTTGCCTCGATCTGTTGGTGGAACAACACCAGGTCCGCAGCGCCCTTGGCAACGCAGCGGTCTGCGCAGACCGGCAGACCGAACGCTGCCAGCGCGTCCAGCAAACCGCTGTGGGTATCAGGCAGATTCCAGCCTTGCACTTCACCCAGCCCGTAGGCAAAGAACGAAAGAGGGCGCTGCGCCGTCACCGCAGGGTCGAGCTGGCGCACCGCGCCAGCGGCAGTGTTGCGCGGGTTGACAAAGGTTTTTTCGCCCTTCTCCCGCTGGCGTTCGTTGAGCTGTTCGAAGTCGTCGCGGCGCATATAGACCTCGCCACGGACCTCCAGCACCTCGGGAGCGTCACCTTGCAGCTTCAGCGGAATCTGCCCAAGGGTGCGGATGTTTTGCGTCACGTCCTCACCAGTCTCGCCGTCCCCACGCGTGGCGGCCTGGACCAGCACGCCGCGCTCATAACGAAGATTCAGTGCCAGCCCGTCGAACTTGAGCTCGGCCGCGTACTCGACCGGCGCCGCCTCGGAACCCAGGCTCAGTTCACGACGCACGCGCACATCGAACGCTTGCGCACCGCCAGCCGTGGTGTCGGTTTCGGTCTGGATCGACAGCATCGGCACCGCATGACGCACAGGCACCAGACCCTCCAGGATCTTGCCGCCCACGCGTTGCGTCGGGGAATCGGGCGTCAACAGATCCGGATGCGCCGCCTCGATGCCTTGGAGCTCGCGAAACAACCGGTCGTACTCGGCGTCCGGCACTTGAGGATCGTCCAATACGTAATAACGATGGGCGTGGTGGTGCAACTGCGCGCGCAATTCGGCTGCGCGCTGCACCACTGTGGGCACGGCGGCGAACAGGTCTTCGGTCATCAGGAGAACAGTCGCCGCGCCTGGGGCGACCCGGCGGACAGGTCGTGGCT
>JBIIQD010000343.1:0-3897 GCA_044342265.1 Hydrogenophaga sp.
GAGCGTTTCATTGAGGCTACCCGGTCCGAGTAAAGGCGGTAAAGGACTTTTTTGGCATTTTTGTGGCGCAGCTCCTCTAAATGTGTTTCGCAGGCGTCCCAGTTTTGGGTCCGCCAGGCCTTGAGAGCCAGTTGCCAGCGGCGCAGCTCTTCGGTCGCTTCGACGCCCACGGCGCCTTGAGCGCCCTCTTGCGGCTGGATCGGGGTATGGACCGCCACGGTCTGCCCTTTGCCCTTGACCCGCACCAGGTCAAGCTCTTGCCAGACGAATCCGGGCGCCTGCCGCCGGGTGGACTCGCTGACCACGACGTCAACGCCGTAGCGACGCGACAGCCCTTCCAGGCGCGAGCCGAGGTTCACCGCGTCACCGACCACGGTGTAACTGCGGCGAACGTCCGAGCCCATGTCGCCGACACACATCTCGCCAGTGTTCAGGCCGATGCCAAGGCCGATGCGCGGCAGGCCGGCCGCATCCCGCTCGACATTGATGCGCTCGATTTCCTGGGTCATGGCCAGCGCCGCCTTGACCGCCAGAGCGGCGTGGTCCGCTGCCTCCACGGGCGCGCCCCAGAACGCCATCACGCAATCGCCCATGTATTTGTCGATGGTGCCGCGGTGGGCGCGGATGATCTGCGTCAGACGGCTGAACACGGTATTGAGCAGGTGCTGAAGATCGGTGGGCGCCATGGATTCGGCGATCGACGTGAACCCGCGCATGTCGCAGAACAGCACGGTCAGCTCGCGCGTGGTGGCGTCCATGCTGTAGCTGTCCGGGTCTTTGACCATTTCATCGACCAGTTCCGGCGGCACATAGGTGCCAAACAGCTGCGCCAGCTCGCGCTTGGCACGGCTTTCGACCAGGTAGCCGTAGCTCATGTTCAGGGCAAACGCCAGCGCCGCCATCACCAGCGTGGTGGCCATCGGCAGGGCCAGTCCGTGGCCCAGATACAGCCAGGTGTTCAGCCCGATCACGGCGCCGATCACGGCCACGCTCAGCGCCACCGCGCGCGCCGCGCTGAGCAAGGGCAAGCCCAGCGCCAGCACCAGGCCACAGACCACCATCACCACCACCTCATACCCTGCCGCATAGTCGGGGCGCGTGATCCAGCGCCGGTCCATCAATCCGGTGATGAGGTTGGCATGGGTTTCCACCCCAGGGTAGGCTTCGCTCACCGGCGTTGCCCGCAGGTCCAGCAGCCCCGGCGCAGTGGTGCCCAGCAGCACGATACGGTCCTTCAATAGCCCAGGGCTCACCCGGTCAGCGAGCAGGTCTGCCGCTGAGAGGTAGCGAAAAGACCCTCCCTGTGGCCCGCCGGGCCCGCGAAAAGGCACCAGCACCGATAGACGGTCGTCGACTGGAATTCTCAGGGTCTTGTCGCCTTGCCGCAACACCACACTCTCCAGCGACCCGTAGTCCTTGCCCACCATCGGTTGCGCCGGAAAGCCGGGCTCCACGGTGGTGGGCTGCCCGAGCCATTGGCGAAACATCGCCAACGCCAGCGACTCGTAAAAGGCACCGCCGACCTCGCCCAACAATGGCAGTGACCGCACCACACCGTCTGCACCAGGCACATTGTTGAAGAAACCCGCTTTGGGTGCAGCCTCAGCGAGAACTGCGATGTTGGCGCCGTATCCTGTCCACGGGACGCTGCGCAGAGTGCGGCCTCCAAGCGCCGAACCTTGCATCACGGGCGCTGGCAACTGACCTGTGGTTCGGCCACTGTCATCGGTGGAAAGGTAGAAGCCCATCACCACCGGACGCCCTTTCAAGGCTGCGGCAAAGCGGCGGTCCAGGTCCAGCTGCGGACGCAGCTGTTCCAGTTGCTGCGCAAAACCGGGCTGGTCACGCAGCACGCCCTGCCCCAGCCGCTCCAGATGCTGCAGGCCAGAACTGACATCGGGTTCGGCGAACACAGTGTCTAAGCCGAGCAACGCAACCCCGTGCTGGTCAAACAGGAGATCGACCAAGCGGGCCAGTCGGTCCCTGGGCCAGGGCCATTGACCCAGCTCCGACAGGCTCTTCTCGTCTATGTCGACGATCACGACGCGCTCGTCAAGCGTCGCCGGCATCGTGGCCCGCAGTCGGGCGTCATATATGAGGTCATCCAGGCGCTGTAGCAACCCCATGGGCACCACGCCCACCGTATGCAGCACCGCCAACAACAGCGGCACCAGGGTGACGGCCATGCGCAGGCCGAGGCGGCTTAGCGCCTGCATGGGTCAGCGAAGAAAAATGCGACGAGCCAGGGAATCACGGACCTGCCGCGGCCGCCACTCAGGACTGCACGAACTGCATCTGGGTGCCGGCCAATTCGATCATGTCCCCATCGCGCAGATTCACGGCTTCATTGGTGAGCGCGATGCCATTGATGGTGGGTTTGACCGCCCCTTCGACCAGGGCCACGACATAACCGTGTGGACGGCGTGTGATCGCCGCCACGGCCACGCCAGGTTTTCCGATGGTTGTGACCACCTTGACCAATTGCACTTCTCGACCCGAGGCGGCGCCGGACATCACCCGGATCGCTGCGTTGCCCACCATCGCCGATTCGGCGCCTCCCACCACGGACCCTGAATGAATCACCGTGGTCTTTTCCTGTTGATCGACAGGACCATCGTGGACGAACTTGATCTTGTACTTGCCGATTTCTACAGTGTCACCGCCTTGCAGCTGCTGCTTTTTGATGGCCTTGCCGTTGACGTAGGTGCCGTTGGTGCTGTTGAGGTCTTCCAGAAACACCTCGGACCCGGACATCTGCATGACCGCGTGCTCACCACTCACCGCCAGGTTGTCGATGACAATGTCGTTATAGGGGCGACGGCCCAGGGTGGTGCGGTCTTTTGTGAGCTGCACTTCCTTGATGACTACTCCGTCGATGGAAACGATCATTTTCGGCATGGCCGACTCCTGTGCAATCTAAAAACCAACTTGTTTGACTACTGCTGTCTCAGCATACGCGACAACAATCCCCTGCGCACCGATTTGGCCCGGGCCATTGCCAATATCACCGAGATATTATCGCGCCCCCCGCTGCCGTTGGCGTTGTCGACCAGTGCACGGCCGATCTGTTCCAGCGCGGCCTCTTGCATCAGGATGTTGGCTATGCGCTCGTCTGACACCATGTCACTCAGTCCGTCCGAGCAAAACAGGTAAAGATCTCCGTCCTCAACCCGAAACTCGTTGACTTCGAGAAGGACGGTATCTTCCACGCCCAAGGCCCGCGTCACGAGATTCTTGTGGGTCGCAAACTGGGCCTGCTCTGGCGAAATGAGACCTGCGTCGATCTGCTCCTGCAACAGGGAGTGGTCACGCGTGATCTGTTGCAGCGTGGCACCTCGCAGGCGATAACAACGGGAATCGCCCACGTGACCAATCATGGCGCGTGTCCCCTGGAACACCGCCATCACCAGGGTCGTGCCCATGCCGGTGTACAGCGGGTTGGAATTGGCGGCGTTGAAGATCGAGCGGTTGGCGTTGTCAACGCAGATTTCCATGGCGCGTTTGAGTTCGCGCGCAGGTGCTTCGTGACCGCCTTCACCGATCCAGCGACCCAGCTCCGCATGGATGAAGCTGGTGGCCATGGCGCTGGCGACTTCGCCCGCGTTGTAGCCCCCCATGCCATCGGCCAACACCGCCACATGGTGGGTGGTGTCCAGAGATACCGAATCCTCGTTGTTGTCGCGGATCAGGCCCGGGTCTGTCTGACAGTAATACTCAAAATTCATGTAGACAGGTTTTATAGCTTGAATCTACCGAGAGCCCTTGGATTCTTCGTTACTTTTGTCATGAATGTCGAACTGTACCCGCAGCAGCTTGACGAAACGGTCGTTGGGTTCCTGCAAAAGTACCCGCTTTCAAAGCAAAAGGGGCAACGCCCGTTGCCCCTTTCCGTGAAAA
>JBIIQD010000344.1:0-3884 GCA_044342265.1 Hydrogenophaga sp.
GCTGCGGCCATGGCGGGCACCCGCCTGCACGCGCTGGAAGGCAAGGT
This sequence comes from Hydrogenophaga sp., assembly GCA_044342265.1. Taxonomy (GTDB): domain Bacteria; phylum Pseudomonadota; class Gammaproteobacteria; order Burkholderiales; family Burkholderiaceae_C; genus Hydrogenophaga. The sequence continues at coordinate 48 of JBIIQD010000344.1, forward strand.
CAAGGTGGAGGTGGTGCGGGTGAGCTATGACGCCGCGACCGGCGAGTACCAGGGCGAATTCCTGTGGCACAACTCCAGTGAAGACGATGAGCACATCGCGGTGTATGGGGTGGGCGGCTCGCCCGCCTGCTGGACGCAGGAGGGCTACGCCACCGGCTATGTGAGCACGCTGTTCGGTCGGCTGATCCTGTTTCGCGAGGTGGCCTGCCGCTCAGCGGGCGACGCGCAATGCCGCGTGATCGGGCGTTCGGTGGAGCTGTGGGACGACCCGCAGGAGCAGCTGCGCCACCTGCAGCTGGGCGAGCACGGGCCGGACGCCGAACCGGCAGCGGCTCCGCTGGGCGCCTGGACGGCGCAGGGGGCCGCCAACGGCCAGGACCCGACCCTGGTGGGCGCATCGTCGTCTTTCAATGCCGCTTTCCACATGGTGCGCCGCGTCGCGCCCACGCCCGCCACGGTGCTGTTCACCGGCGAATCGGGCGTGGGCAAGGAGATGTTTGCGCGCAGCCTGCACCGCAGCAGCGACCGGGCCGCCCAAGCCTTCATCGCGATCAACTGCGCGGCCATTCCCGAGACGCTGATCGAGTCCGAACTGTTCGGCGTGGAGCGCGGCGCCTTCACCGGTGCGGGTGCTTCCCGGCCGGGGCGCTTTGAGCGGGCCGACGGCGGCACGCTGTTTCTGGACGAGATCGGCACCTTGAGCTTGGTGGCCCAGGGCAAGCTGCTGCGCGCGCTGCAAGAAGGCGAGATCGAGCGCGTGGGCGGCACCAAGACGCTGAAGGTGGATGTGCGGTTGGTGGCGGCCACCAACGAGCAACTGCGCGAAGCGGTGCGCCAGGGCCGCTTTCGCGAAGACCTGTTCTACCGGCTCAACGTGTTCCCGATCCACCTGCCGCCGCTGCGCGAACGCCGCGACGACATTCCGCTGCTGATGCAGCACTTCTTGAACCATTACCGCGAGCGCTACCAGCGCGACGTGCGCGGCTTCAGCCAGCGGGCGGTCAAGGCGCTGTTCAACTACGGATTCCCCGGCAACATCCGCGAGCTGCAGAACCTGATCGAACGCGCGGTGATCATGGTCAACGACGGCGAACTGATCGACGTGCACCAGCTGTTTCGCGGCGGCGAAGAACTCGGGGATGGGGTGCTGTCCCTGCCGTCCTCCTCGGCGAACGACTCGGGCGGGCGGCTGGTGGGCGGGCCCGAAAGGGGTGCGGTCCAGCCGAGCGCCACCTCAAGCTCCCTGCTGCCGGGCCAGACGCTGGAGAACGCAGAACAGCAATGGATCGCTGCCGCGCTTCGGCGCAGCGGCGGCAACATCGCGGCGGCCGCCCGGCAACTGGGCATCACCCGGGCCACGCTGCTGTACCGCGCACAACGCCATGGTTTGCCCATAGGCCGCACCGCCAAGACCTGAACCTGGGTATCTTGCCCCAATCATCGCTCACAAAAAAAGGCCCCGCGAGGGGCCCTTGGGGGTCAACAAGCGGCTGCGAGCTTTACTTGAAGTTGTACTGAACGCCAACGCCCAGGTACATCAGCTCTTTCCACGAGCGGGCTTCGTCCGAGCTCTTCTTGAGGAACACATCCAGATCGCTGCGCAGGGACAGGTTCTTGCTGAAGGCATGGGTCAGGCCCAGACCCAGGGTCGGGCGGGTCTGAGATCCTTCGACATCACCGGTGTGCTTGACGCTGGCAATTCCGGCCTTACCGAACAGGCGCGTGGCTTCGCTCAGATTTTGACCGACGGTGGCGCGCAGGCCCAGAGCGCTGACCTTGGATTCCAGACCATTCTCGAAGTTGTGGCCGCTGCCAAACTGGGCGAAGGCTTCAGCACCCCAGAGTTTGTTGATCTGGTAACCAGCGCCGAGCTGCAACGCCGGCTTGGTGTCGTGGTCGTTGTGCTGTGCAATGCCGCCGATGGGGCCGTTGCCGATCAGGTCGCGTTGGGCGCCCAGGGTACCGAACACATACGGGAAGGTCACCACCTCGGCCGCCTTGAGAACCGGCGCAGGCATTGGGGCAGGTGCAGGAGCTGGTGCCACGGCCACAGGTGCTGGGACCGGAGCCGGGACGGGGGCCGCAACCACGGGTGCGGGGGCAGGGGCAGGAGCCATCACCACTGGCGTCGGACGCGGCAGAATGTCGCTGAAGTGGTTGTCACACTGGCGCATGGTCGCACGAACCACCTTGCCATCCTTGTCCTTGTATGCATTGATCTCCAAGGAAGGGCTGAACGGGATCCACTTGCCTTGCAGCGCCTTGCTCACGCCACCGCGACCACGGGCTGTCGCCACGCCTTTGTCGCAGGCGCCTTTGCCATAGCTGGGGCTCAGGTCCTTGAGCAGCATCGGGGCCACGGAGACTTCTCCAGCCCGAAGCTTCGGCTTCTGCTTGGTCTGAGGTTTGTAAAACTTGGCCTTGCCGCTCTGGATCGCTGCATCGCAGGCTTCTGGCGTGGCGTAGCCAACGTTGCCATCGCGGTCGGTGATCATGCCAGCCGATTGGGCGGCGGCAACAGAAGCGAAAGTGGCCAGCATGGAAGCCAGGGCAAGGCGGTGAAGCACGAAAGACATAGAAGACTCCAAATAAAATCAACAAGCTGCAATGGGGGCAAGGGCATCAAGCGCCTCAGTCGACAGTGTACCTTTCGACTTACACCCACCCAACGCCCAACACCCGATACTTGTGCACTGCAGCGTAAACCATCGGGTTTCCGTTGCACTTGACGCAACAACAGCCCGCAAAGCCTGAGACCCCGCACCATGACCCCCGAAAAACTCGCCCACGAAAACCACAAACTGGAAAAGCGCCTGTGCCGCGAAGTGGGCCGCGCCATCGTCGACTTCAACATGATCGAAGAGGGCGACCGCGTGATGGTATGTGTCTCGGGTGGCAAGGACAGCTACGGCCTGCTCGATGTCCTGCTCAAGCTGCAGGCGCGCGCGCCCATCGACTTCGAGATCATTGCGGTCAACCTGGATCAAAAGCAACCCGGCTTCCCCGACCACATCCTGCCCCAGTACCTGGGCAAGCTCGGTATCAAGTTTCACATCGAGACACAAGACACCTACTCCATCGTCAAGAAAGTGATCCCTGAAGGCAAGACCATGTGCAGCCTGTGCAGCCGACTGCGCCGTGGCATCCTGTACCGCGTGGCCAAGGAACTGGGCGCGACCAAGATCGCGCTGGGCCACCACCGCGACGACATGCTGCAGACCCTGTTCCTGAACATGTTCTTTGGCGGCAAGCTCAAGGGCATGCCAGCCAAGCTGGTCAGTGACAACGGAGAGTTCATGGTGATCCGCCCGCTGGCCTATGTGCCTGAAAAAGACCTGATTCGTTGGGCCGAGCACCGCCAGTTCCCCATCATCCCCTGCACCTTGTGTGGCAGCCAGGAGAACCTGCAACGCAAGCAGGTGGGCAACCTGCTGCGCGATTGGGACAAGCAGTTCCCCGGTCGGCTGGAAAACATGCTGACCGCTCTTCAGAACGTGGTGCCCAGCCACCTGATGGACCGCAAGCTCTATCCGTTCCAGACCATCCAGACCACAGGTGAGGCCAACGAAGATGGCGACAAGGCATTTGACGACGAGCCCCCAGAAGTACAAAAGGACTTGAGCACACCGGCCGCTGAAAGTGTCCAAGCGCTTGCCGCGACGGGCGCAGGGAACGTCCGCGCTGCAACAACAGTCATACCCATTGCCGCTGTCTCCTGAGTCACCCGGCCGGCGGCGCTCGCCAACTTCCACAAGACTCCCATGATCCGACACGCCCTCGCCCTGCTTTTTGCCCTCACGCTGTCTGGTTGCGCGGGTTTGCAACGGGTGGACAACA
>JBIIQD010000345.1:0-3883 GCA_044342265.1 Hydrogenophaga sp.
CAGGTGGTCATTTTTGGCACGGGCGCCCCGAACCCGCGCTACCCGGACGCACCCGTGGTGCCGCGCACGGTGTTGGTCAACCCCGTGATCACGCCCCTGGGGGACGAGGAAGAAGAGGGGTGGGAAGGATGTCTGTCGGTACCGGGGCTGCGCGCGGTCGTGCCTCGCTGGCGGCGGATTCGGTACCAGGGCCATACCCCCGACGGAAGTCGGGTTGAGCGTGAGGTCGAGGGTTTTCATGCTCGTGTGGTGCAACATGAGTGCGATCACCTGATGGGCAAGCTGTATCCGATGCGGGTGCGTGACTTCTCCCGCTTTGGTTTCACCGAACAGGTGTTGCCATCGTTGGCAGAAATCGAAAAAAACTGAAACAAAAAACGACCGGGATCGAGCGGCTTCCTCGGTATGCTCTGTCTCTTTGTTGCACTGCAGCGCAGTCCGACTTCTGCAATTACATGAAACATCACCTGATTCTTGCGACCGCCTTCGGGTTGGCGGCCTGCACCAGCATGGGGCCCTTGCCGGAGCGCTCAGTGCAGACGGTTGAAACTACCTTGCCCAAGAGCTGGTACGCGCCGCCCTTGCCGCATCAAGGGCAGACCGCGTCGATGACCGATTGGTGGTCCCGCCTGGGCGATGCGCAGCTTTCGTCGCTGATTGGAGAAGCCCAGCAAGGCAGCGCCAGCATCATCGCGGCCCGAGCCCAGGTCTTTGCTGCCCGCGCGGCGCTGGCTGGTGCCGACAGCGTCACGCTGCCCCAGGTTGGCTTGACCGCTGGACTTTCGCGTGGCGACAACGGCAACACACCAGCAGGCACCACTATCAATGGAGGCTTGCAGGCGTCTTGGGCGCTGGACGTGTGGGGTCAGAGCGCCTCTTCCGTGCGCCAGGCCTCGGCACAGGCGGCGGCAGCCCAGGCCGCTTGGCATGAGGCTCGGGTACTGATGGCGGCCGAAACGGCCCGTCTTTATCTGGGCTGGCGCTCTTGCCTGGCCCAACGGGCTGTCATCGACAGCGACCGAGCCTCGCGCACCGTGACCGCGCGCAGCGCCGCTGACACCGAGCGCGCTGGCTTGCTGGCTCCAGCGACAGCTGCATTGGCCCGTGCCAGTCAGGCCGACGCCGAAGGGCGGCTGGCGCAGCAGCAGCGGCAGTGTGAACAGCAATTCAAGTCCATCGTGGCGCTGGTAGGAGCCGATGAGTTGCGCATGCGCGAACGCCTGGGCACGTCCACCGACCTGCCCGACCCAAGTGCGGCCGGTAGTGCGCTGAAGGTGGCCGCAGTGCCCATGGAAGTGATTCGCCAACGCCCTGACGTCGCCCGTGCCCAGCAGGAGCTGGTGGCGGCGGCCGAGGGCGTGGGAGTGGCACGCGCCGCGCTCTGGCCCAGCTTGAGTTTGTCCGGCAACGTGTTGCGCAACCGCTTGACCTCCGGGGGTGAGAGCACCAGTTTCAACACCTGGTCCTTGGGTCCACTGGCGTTGAGCGTGCCGTTGGTTGGTCGCGCGGGTTTGGCCGCGTCCGCAGAGGCTGCCACCGCGCGCTACGAAGCGGCCTCCTTGGGCTACGCCAATGTGTTGCGCTTGGCGATCGCCGAGGTCGAGCAGTCGCTGGTCGCGCTGGACGCACTGCGCACCCAGCTCTCGGCCAGCCAGCAGGCTGTCGCTGGCTATACACGCTCGTTTGTGGCCACCGAGGCACGTCACCGGGTTGGTCTTGCCAACCTCAACGAGCTCGAAGAGGCGCGCCGTCTCAAGCTCAACGCCGAGAGCGGTGCGGTCGCGCTGCAGCTGGACCACCTCAACACCTGGATTGGTTTGTATGTCGCCCTGGGTGGCGGCTTTGACCCATTGATCGCGCCGGAACCCCTGCGCAAAGACTCATGAAAACTGACACCATGCGCCCCTTTTCTGTGGATTCTGTGAGTTTGCGCCACGCCGCCGCCGTATTGCTGACCTCGGCCCTGGTCGCGGCTTGCGGTGGTAGCGAGAAGCCCGCCGAGGCCAGCGCCGCTGCTTCGTCTGCGGGCTCTGGGGCTGCCCCGGCGGCAGGTGCTGCTGGGGCGCCGGCGGTCAAACCGTCCATGACGGTGACCACCGCCAAGCCCCAGACCGTCAGCCTGTCTTTGCAACTGCTGGCCAACGGCAATATCGCTGCCTGGCAGGAAGCCAGTGTGGGCGCTGAAATACCTGGTCTGCGTCTTGCCACGGTGACGGTCAACGTTGGCGATGCAGTGAAAAAAGGCCAGGTGCTGGCTTCCTTTGCGCGAGAGACCACCGAAGCCGACAGCTTGCAAGACAAAGCGGCGTTGATGCAAGCCGAAGCGGCATTTGAAAACGCGAAAGCAGACGCCGATCGCGCGCGGTCTATAGAGGACACTGGCGCTCTCTCGAAGTCCCAGATAGCGCAATACCTGACGCAGGAAAAGGTGACCCGTGCGCAGCTTGAAGCAGCCCGCGCAGGCTACGCCGCCAGCCGGGTGCGACTGGGCAATACCCAAGTGCGTTCGCCCGACGATGGGGTGATTTCGTCCCGCTCTGCGACTGTCGGTGCAGTGGCTGGTTCAGGGCAGGAGCTCTTCCGCTTGGTGCGCCAAAGCCGTATGGAGTGGCGAGCTGAGGTCACGCCAGCCGAGGTTGGTCGGGTGAAGGTTGGCCAGAAAGTCGAGGTCACGGCAGCCAGCGGCCTGAAGGTCACGGGCACCGTGCGAGCCATCGCCCCGACCGCCGATCCGCAGACCCGCAACGTGCTGGTGTTCGCCGACTTGCCCAAACATCCCGAGCTCAAAGCGGGCACCTTCGCGCGCGGGCAGTTCCAGCTGGGCGCCAGCCAGGCGCTGACCGTGCCCGCGCAGTCCATCGTGGTGCGCGATGGTCACAACTATGTGTTCGTGATTGGGCCTGACAACAAGGCGGGACAGCGCAAGGTCGAGACCGGGCGCCGCTCAACAGATCAGGTGGAAGTACTGCAAGGGCTCAAAGCGGATGAGGTCGTGGCGGTGCAGGGCGCTGGATTCCTCAATGAGGGTGACCTCGTGAAACTGGCGCAATGAAGGACCTACGATGAACGTTTCCGCGTGGTCCATCAAGAACCCCATTCCTGCGGTGATGCTGTTCGTCATGCTCACGCTGGCGGGCCTGTTCTCGTTCAAGTCGATGAAGGTGCAGAACTTCCCCGACCTCGACGTGCCCAACATCACTATCGTCGCCAGCCTGCCGGGCGCCGCGCCCAACCAGCTGGAAAACGACGTGGCTCGCGTCATCGAGAACAGTCTGGCGTCGGTGCAGGGGCTCAAGAACATCTTCACCAAGGTGCAGGACGGCGTGGTCTCCATCACCGCCGAATTCCGGCTGGAGAAGGGCACACAGGAAGCGCTGGACGACGTGCGTTCGGCCGTCAGCCGGGTGCGCGGCGACCTGCCCAGCGAGATGCAGGAACCCATCATCAACAAGCTGGAGTTGGCCGGAGGCGCGGTGCTGGCCTACACGGTGGCGTCGGATCGGATGGACGAGGAAGCGCTGTCCTGGTTCGTCGACAACGACGTGTCCAAGCTGCTGCTGTCGGTGCGCGGCGTGGGTGCGGTCAACCGGGTGGGCGGTGTGGACCGCGAGGTGCAGATCCAGCTCGATCCGCTCAAGCTGCAGTCCCTGGGGGCCACGGCGACCGACATTTCGCGCCAGCTCGCCCGGGTGCAGATCGAAAGCGCCGGTGGCGTGGCCGACATCGGGGGCAGCCAGCAGCCTTTGCGCACGGTCTCGGCCCTGAAGTCGGCTGAAGAACTGGCGGGTATGGAGGTGGCCCTGTCCGATGGTCGCAGCATCCGGCTCGATCAGATCGCCCAGATCCGGGACACGGTGGCCGAGCGCACGGCGGCGGCCTTTCT
>JBIIQD010000346.1:0-3879 GCA_044342265.1 Hydrogenophaga sp.
GCCAATGACAATGTGGACGCTGACAGTGATTCGTTGGTGTGGCGTGATAGCCTGAGTCAGCCCAGGGTGCTTGCTGAAGAGGAAGGCAGCGCTGCGCGGGAGGCCGCGCAAGTCGCCGACTGGATCGCACGCGAGATCACCTCTGGCGCTGCGCCCGACAGTTTCATGGTGTTGGCGCGCAAGCGCCATCGATTGCGCTTGTTGCATGCAGCGTTGCGCGAGCGGGGCATTGCCAGCGAGGCGCCGGGCGAGACCGATTTGACCGATGCGCCGGCGGTGCAGGACATGGTGGCATTGCTGGACGCTTTGGTGTCGCCGCAACACCACCTGAGTCTGGCGCGGGCACTCAAGTCGCCCTTGTTCGGCTGGCAAGACGACGACCTGGTGGCTCTGGCGAGCGCCGTGCGAGGGGCCCGACGCGCCTCCCCGTTGGACCTTGCTGAAGGCGCCGAAGCACTTGAGGGGTTGGCCGCGCCGAGACCTGGCTGGTGGGAGGTGCTGCAAGGCTACGCGCAAGTCGATGGCCGGCAGGGTTTTGATGCACTTGCCCGCGACACCGTGCGGCGCCTGGATCTGTACCGCAGTTGGCTCAGCGTGCTGCCACCGCATGACGCGCTGTCGGCAATCTATGACCATGGCGATGTGCTGGCGCGCTTTGCCGTTGCCGTGCCCGCCAGCGAGCGAGCCGCCACGCTGGCGGGTTTGCGTGACCTTCTGGCCCATGCGCTGGCGCAGGACGGTGGTCGCTTCCTGACCCCATACCGGCTGGTGCGCGCACTCAAGGCGGGGGGCATTCCGGCCAGCGAGGCCCATCAGATTCGCGCCGTGCGGCTGCTGACCATCCACGGTGCCAAAGGCCTTGAGGCCCGCACCGTGGTGCTGATGGACACCGACAGCTCGCCTCAGAAATCCAACAACATGGGGGCGCTGGTGGAGTGGCCTGCGCAAGAGCCTGTGCCGCGCCGTTTCGTGTTCCTGGCCAGTGAAAAAACGCCGCCCGCCTGTGTGGACAGTTTGCTGCTGGCCGAGAAGCAGGCGCGGTCGATGGAAGAACTCAACGCGCTGTATGTCGCACTGACCCGCGCCGAACATCGCCTGGTGCTGTCCAGCTTCGTGCCTTACCGGGGCGGTCAAGGCGTGATCAGCTGGTGGCAACGCCTTCAGCCTTTTGCCGATGCGCTTGGAGCCCCACCCCCGGCCGGGGTCTCAGCTGACCAATGCTCTGGGTTTTGCCTTGCGACTTTGCCAGCATTGATGCCAGAGCGGCGGCGCATCGAGGCGCCGACGCTGCCCGACGCCGATGAGCGCACCCGCCTGGGGCGCGCCATGCACCGACTGTTGCAATGGCGTCCAACGCCGTTGTCCAGCTTCAAATGGGGCCCTGAACACGTGCGCGCCGTGGCCCGAGAGTTTGGCTTGTCTGCCGGGTCTGCCGACGCAGCATTGGCGATGGCGCAGCGGGTGGTGGCGGGCGAGGCAGCCTGGGCCTGGTCCGAGGAGTTGCTCACCGACTGGGGCAATGAAGTCGAGGTCTGGCACCAAGGCGAACTGCTGCGGCTGGACCGGCTGGTGCAACGGCGTGACAGCGGCGACTGGTGGGTGCTTGATTTCAAGAGCGCATCCCGTCCCGAGCTACAGGCAGAACTTAGGGAGCAGATGGTGCGCTACCGAAGCGCTCTGCAGTTGGCCCGTCCTGGCGCACAGGTGCGCCTGGCGTTCATCAACGCCTCAGGGCGACTGATCGAACTGGGCGCCCCGTGAATCCCATCGAGCCAGAGCCCGCCACGTCTGTGGCCATCGACGTCGCGGTCATCGGTGGCGGCCCGGCAGGCTTGATGGCCGCCGAGGTGCTGTCAGCTCAAGGGTGGCAGGTCGACCTGTACGACGCCATGCCCTCGGTAGGTCGCAAGTTCCTGCTCGCGGGCAAAGGTGGCATGAACCTGACCCATTCCGAGCCGGTTGACCGATTCGCTGGACGTTATGGCCAGCGACGGCAACAGATCGAGGCGCTGTTGCAGGAGTTCGGCGCCGACGCGGTGCGGGCCTGGGCGCTGGGTCTGGGTGTACAGACTTTTGTGGGTTCTTCAGGCCGGGTGTTCCCCACGGACATGAAAGCCGCCCCGCTGCTGCGTGCCTGGCTGCAGCGACTTAGGCACCCTGCCGAAGGCGGTCCGGGGGTGCGGTTTCACATGCGCCATCGCTGGCTGGGCTGGGCGCCTGATGGCAAGGGTCTGCGGTTCGGGGCGCCCGAAGGTGAGCAGACGGTGCGCGCGAGAGCAGTGGTGCTGGCGCTGGGCGGTGGCAGCTGGGCGCGGCTGGGGTCCAACGGTGCCTGGGTGCCCTTGCTGGCCTATCGCGGAGTGGCGGTGGCGCCGCTGCTGCCCGCCAACTGCGGGTTCGACAGGGAGCACGGCTGGAGTGAACACTTTCGAAGCCGGTTCGCCGGTCAGCCCTTCAAGAACGTGGCGATTCAGGTCGCGACAGTCGGGGAGGAGGACTTCTCACGCAAAGGCGAGTTTGTGGCGACCGAGACCGGCGTCGAAGGCAGCTTGGTTTATGCAGCTTCCAGCCGTCTGCGCGACCGGATCGTGCGCGAGGGCATCGCCACTTTGCGACTGGATTTGTTGCCTGACATGCCCGCCGAGCGGGTCACCCGCGAAGTGCTGCACCCGCGTGGGTCGCGCTCGCTCTCCAGCCACCTCAAGAGTCGGCTTGGCCTCGAAGGCATCAAGTCCGCCGTCTTGTACGAGGTGCTTGGCAAAGAGGCGATGAACGATCCGTCGCACCTCGCGGTCGCCATCAAGTCACTGCCACTTCGGCTGGTCGCGGCGCGACCGATCGACGAAGCAATCAGCAGCGCGGGCGGGGTGCTGTTCGAGTCGTTGACCCCGGAACTGATGTGCGAATCGCTGCCGGGCGTGTTTTGCGCCGGCGAAATGCTCGATTGGGAGGCGCCGACTGGCGGCTACTTGCTGACAGCCTGTCTGGCCAGCGGGCGGCAGGCTGGACGAGGTGTGCTCAATTGGCTGCGAGCGCATGAAGAAAATCTGTCATCAGGGCGTCATGGCCCGGTTCCACCGTAACAGCCTCTTCTCTTCACATCCTTGATTTGGACTGCTTCTCCATCATGAACATGTCAGAAACGAACCGCCGCCACTTCTGCCAACAACTGGCTGTAGGACTTGGCCTTGGCGCCGGGACCGGACTGGCTCTCGCCGCTCAATTCCCTGAACGGCCGTTGCGCATTGTGGTTCCTTTTGCCCCGGGCGCTGGAACCGATGCGGTGGGGCGCTTGATCGCGGCCAAGCTGAGCGATCTGCTCAAACAGAACGTGGTGGTGGAAAACCGGACTGGAGCGTCTGGTGCCATCGGCGCACAGGAAGTTGCCAAAGCACCACCCGACGGATACACCTTGCTGCTGGCCGCTGCTCCGTTCACGACGGTGGCGGCAGCGCTGCCCACTGCAGGTTACGACCCGATCGGGGGTTTTGCCCCGGTAGGCATGTTCGCTCAGGGACCGCTGGTCTGGGCGGCCAACAAAGACCTACCGGTTAACAACTTGCCCGAGTTGATCGCCCTGGCCAGCAAGCAGCCTGGCGCACTCAACTACGGCTCGGCTGGCGTTGGAGGTATCAATCATCTGGTGCTCGAATCGCTCAAGGCTCGCACCGGCACCTTTATCACCCACATCCCCTACCGCGGCATTGCGCCCGCCACCCTGGACACCATTTCGGGTCAGTTGCAGTTTTTGACTGGCACGATCCCGGCGCTTGCACCCCACATTCGCGAAGGCAAGCTCAAGGCCCTGGCAGTCACGAGTCCGGAGCGCAGCCCTGCGCTGCCGAACGTTCCCGGCATGAAGGAAGCCGGCATGCCTGA
>JBIIQD010000347.1:0-3875 GCA_044342265.1 Hydrogenophaga sp.
ACCAGCGTCAACGCCAAACCCATCGTGGCCACCATGACCCGCACCGTCAGCGCCAGCGGCATGGACTGGGCCACGCTGGCGGCGGCGGGCGTGCTGACCATCGTGCCCGGCGCGATCGTGATCTGGTTCGTGCGGCACTACATCGCCAAGGGCTTTGCGATGGGGAGGGTGTGATGTTTAACTGGATGGCTTGGACCTTACCGGTCGCGGTTTTTTTCACTTGCATTGTTCTGATGCTCGCTGGCATGACGCTCTGGGAAATCAAGTCGCCCACGGTGATGCGCAAGGGCTTTCTCCCCATCGCGACCACGCGCGGCGACCGCCTGTTCATCGGGCTGCTGGGCGCGGCCTACATCAATTTGGCTTTTATCGGCCTGGCAGGCCAGATGGAGGACTGGTTTTCGCTGGAGGCGGAACCCAGCATCTGGATCAGCTTTGTCGCTTCGATGGTCTGGCTGGCGTGGGTCATGCGCAAAGGCTGAGTCTTTTTTCACCTTGAATTCGGCCCATTGTTTCCCCGGGGCCGAGCATTCAACGTTCACACCGGGGAAACTCACCTTGAGGAGACACACATGAAGATTCGCTACACCGCCCTTGCCCTGGCGGCTGCTCTGGCCGTGGTGGCCTGCGGCAAGAAGGAAGAGGCACCCGCGCCCGCGGCGGCTCCGGCCGCTGCACCGGCACCTGTGGCAGCGGCACCCGCCGCCGCTGGCCCCGCCGACAAGTGGGTCAACGAGGAGTTCCAGCCCAGCACGCTGGACAAGGCGGCCCAGGCCGCCGAGATGAAGTGGTTCATTGACGCCGCTGCGAAGCTCAAGGCGGCAGGCGTGACCGAAATCTCGGTCGTGTCGGAAACCATCACCACGCACGAGTACGAGTCCAAAACCTTGGCCAAGGCCTTTGGAGAGATCACGGGCATCACCGTCAAGCACGACCTGATCCAGGAAGGTGATGTGGTCGAGAAGCTGCAGACCTCCATGCAGTCCGGCAAGAGCATTTACGACGGCTGGATCAGCGACTCCGACCTGATCGGTACCCACTACCGCTACGGCAAGATCCTGAATCTGACCGACTACATGGAAGGCGCTGGCAAGGAATACACCAACCCCGGGCTGGACCTGGCCGACTTCATCGGCACCAAGTTCACCACCGCGCCCGACGGCAAGCTCTACCAGTTGCCCGACCAGCAGTTCGCCAACCTGTACTGGTTCCGCGCCGACCTGTTCGCCCGCGACGACCTGAAGACCAAGTTCAAGGCCAAGTACGGTTACGACCTGGGCGTGCCGCTGAACTGGAGCGCCTATGAAGACATTGCCGAGTTCTTCAGCAAGGACGTGAAAGAAATCGACGGCAAGCCCATCTATGGCCACATGGACTACGGCAAGAAAGACCCGTCGCTGGGCTGGCGCTTCACCGACGCCTGGCTGTCCATGGCTGGCACGGCCGACATCGGCACGCCGAACGGCCTGCCGATCGACGAATGGGGCATCCGCGTGGCCGACGACAAGTGCACCCCGGTGGGCGCTTCAGTCGCTCGCGGTGGCGCCACCAACTCGCCGGCCGCCGTCTATGCGCTCACCAAGTACGTGGACTGGATGAAGAAGTACGCGCCCAAGGAGGCCACCGGCATGACCTTCGGCGAAGCCGGTCCGGTGCCCGCGCAGGGCCAGATCGCGCAGCAGATCTTCTGGTACACCGCCTTCACCGCCGACATGGTCAAGCCCGGCCTGCCGGTGGTGAACGACGATGGCACGCCGAAGTGGCGCATGGCCCCCGGCCCGAACGGCCCGTACTGGAAACAGGGCATGCAAAACGGCTATCAGGACGTGGGCTCGTGGACCTTCTTCAAGGACCACGACGCCAACAAGACGGCTGCCGCCTGGCTGTACGCCCAGTTCGTGACCAGCAAGACGGTGTCGCTCAAGAAGACCCTGGTGGGCCTGACCCCGATCCGCGAGTCCGACATCCAGAGCCAGGCCATGACCGACATGGCGCCCAAGCTCGGCGGCCTGGTCGAGTTCTATCGCAGCCCGGCGCGCGTGGCCTGGAGCCCGACTGGCACCAACGTGCCCGACTACCCCAAGCTGGCGCAGCTGTGGTGGAAGAACGTGGCCCAGGCTGTGACGGGAGAAAAGACCCCGCAGAAAGCCATGGACACGCTGGCCGACGAGATGGACGAGGTGATGTCGCGCCTAGAGCGTGCGGGCATGGCCAACTGCCCGCCCAAGCTGAACGCCAAAGGAGATCCGGCCAAGTACCTGACCGACGCTGCGGCCCCCTGGAAGAAGCTGGCCAACGAGAAACCCAAGGGTGAAACCATCGCTTACCAGACCCTGTTGGACGCATGGAAGGCCGGTAAGGTCCGTTGACCTTGTGGCCCATCGCTTGATGTAAAGCTTCCGCACGCACCCCCCTGTGTGGGTGTGTGCGGTCAACCCCTTATTCATGACACGCGCAGACCGCTTCTTGTCCCTCGCCCATACACCCCGGTTTGATCTGGTGGTGGTCGGAGGCGGTGCCACTGGCCTGGGCGTGGCCCTTGACGCCTCACTGCGTGGGTTCTCCGTCGCTCTGTTCGAGTCGCACGACTTTGCGGGCGGCACCTCATCCCGTTCCACCAAGCTGCTGCATGGCGGTGTACGCTACCTCGCGCAGGGCAATGTGGCCCTGGTGCGCGAAGCGCTGGCTGAGCGGGCCACCGTGCTGCGAATCGCCCCGCACCTGGCACAGCCGCTGCCCTTCGTGATGCCGTCGTACGCCTGGTGGCAAACCCCGTTTTATGGCGCCGGTCTCAAGCTGTATGACCTGATGGCCGGTTCGGCTGGCCTAGGCCGCACCGAATTCCTCAGCCGCGCCCAGACCTTGGCGGCGTTGCCCGGCGTGAATCCCGAAGGGCTCAAAGGCGGCGTCCAATACTGGGACGGCCAGTTTGACGACGCTCGCCTGGCCCTGGCGCTGGCCCGAACTGCCGAAGGCGCAGGCGCCACGGTGTTCAACTACGCCAGCGTCGAAGGATTGGAACACCATGCGGACGGATTCACCGTGACTGTTATGGACGGGCTCACGGCAGGCATTCACCAAGTCGAAGCCCGCTGCGTCATCAACGCCGCCGGTGTGTGGGTCGATGACCTGCGCGCTCGCGCCGGGGCGGCCGACGGCGTCGCACCCAGCCGCATGGTCAGCCCCAGTCAGGGCGTGCACGTGGTGGTGGACCGAGAGTTTCTGCGTGGGCAACACGCACTGCTGGTGCCCAAGACCCGAGACGGGCGGGTGCTGTTTGCCGTACCCTGGCTGGGCAAGCTGATTCTGGGCACTACCGATACGCCACGTCAGGACTTGCCGCGCGAGCCGCAGGCTTTTGCGCCAGAGCTGGAGTTCATTGTGGGCGAAGCCGCCCATGTGCTGCGGCGCCCGGTCACCACGGGCGACATTCGCAGTGTCTGGGTCGGGCTGCGCCCTCTCGTGGCCCCTCAGAAGACGGAGGCCGGCGGCACCAAGGTTCTCTCGCGCGAGCACACCATCGTCGTTGAACCGTCGGGGCTGGTGACGGTCACGGGCGGCAAGTGGACCACTTACCGCGCCATGGCAGATGACGTGATGGAGCGGTGCTTCGCCGCCAAACTGCTGCCGCATCGCGAGGGTGGCCATACGGCGCAATATCCTTTGGACGGCAGTCCTGCCGCCGAAGTGGCGCAGGTTCCTTTGCATGCTGCGCCCGGGCTCCATTTGTATGGCAGGCATGCTGTTGATGTGCAGTGCTGTCCTGGCTCAGACAGGGCGTTGGGCATGGGGCTGAGCGAGGCAATGGTACGTTATGCAGTGAGAAGTGAGTATGCGCACACTGTCGAGGATGTGCTCGCCAGGCGATGGCGTGC
>JBIIQD010000348.1:0-3870 GCA_044342265.1 Hydrogenophaga sp.
GGGTCTGCCCCTCGCCCTGACGCGAGCTGTCGCCGCAGCGGCAAGGCCCTGAACAGTGAAAAAGAGCGTTTGGTAACCCTGCACTGTTCCGACAGCGGCAAAAAAGAGCACCTCATGCAGCAGAGCTGAGAGGCCAAATACAAGCAGCATCACGGGTATGGGCGAGCGACGACCGCGGTGGCCTCCGAAAACGTCCAACCTGAAAAACTGATGCACGTTGCGGTTGTAGCGCCGCCAAAAATCTGCCGGTGTGTGCGCAATGAAGGGTCGGTCCATGAAGTCTCGGGCAGTTCCGCCACCCAAACGCCATATCGCAGCCGCGGCTGTCAGCCCAGCATCTATCGCCAGCATCAGCGCCGTGACCTTCCCGACATGTTCGAGCAGAAACGGCAGGTTGGACCATTCGGTGTTGAACAGGCCAAGCAGCACGGCAAGGGCGACGGCGCAACCGGAAGCGCCGCCCAGCAAGCGACGAAGGTTCTCCTTCGTTGACGGGCATCGCTCACTGGCCAAACTGCGGCGAACGAGCGTGAAGGGATTGGCCAAAAAGGCCCCGTACTCTTGCCAAGTGACCCCTCTTCGGTTCCTCAGGTCCAGCGCTGTGTCGATGACCTTCAGAGCCATCATCGCGGCACACATCGACGCCAGGAACCGCAGCATCGGGGATGCCTCCGGGATCAACCACGGAGAACCAACGATCAGCCCGCAAGCCACGAGCGGAACGAGCCAATAAAAAGCAGAACGGTTCGCCAGAAGAGGGAACGCGGCAAAGGCGATGAGGTACGGTAGAAGGAACGCAGCAGTGGTCAACATGAAGTCTGCTTGGAGTGATGGTTTTGCCAACCCATGAGGCTGCAAAGAAGCCCCAAGTCTGACCCCGGCCGCAGCAAGGTTGCGGTGATATTGGCTGTTAAGGCTTCGTACGCTCGCGAGGCGTTCTATGGTGGATAAGCCCGTCCTCATGCCACTTGGTCATGACGAACCTTTGCGCCGTCCTGCAGCGGCACCACTGATCAGTTCTGCCACGGCGGTTTGACCACGCTGCTGCGCATGTGCCAGCGGGCTGACGCCCTGGGCATCGGGCTTGTCAGGCTGAGCGCCGTGCGCCAAGAGCAGGCGCACGATTTCAATGTAGGTGGCGCCGCCATCACCCAGGATCACCGCTTCGAGCAAGGCGGTCCAGCCCAGGCGATTCACATGGTCGATATCGACAAGGCTGGACGCCAGCAACAGGCGCACGGTTTCCACGTGGCCATAGTGGCAGGCCGGAATCAACGCAGTGCCGCCATAACGATTGAGTCGACGGTAGTCGGGCCGCTTGGGGCTGCCGCTGGGGGCACCCAGCATCTCGGCGAGCATGGCGGTGCGGCCGCGCGCGCCGGCCAGCAGAAAAGGGCTGTCGCTGATCTCGTCCTGAACGTTGATGTCAGCGCCACGGCGGATCAGCATCTGCGCGGCGGCGTTGTGTCCGCGCTGCACGGTCACCAGCAGCGGCGTGCGGCCGAGCAGGTCGCGCGTGTCGATGTGCGCGCCGTCCTCAAGCCAGCGCATCAGCGCAGGAACATCGCCGCGCTCGGCGGCTTCGATCAAGGCAGGTTCGGATTCGCCCTCGGGCGACACCAGACGGGCCACGCCCGCCAGCGCGGCCGCGCGCTCGCAAGCCCCGCAGGCACGTGAACTGCCCACCAGCACCAGTCCGCCCAAGTCTTCACGTTGCAATGCCCGCTGCGCCGCCAGCAACGCCTGCCTTTCGGCATGGGCGTTGGGGTCTCCCAGCGCGACCACACGGCTGGGTGCTTCAGCCACGACGCGGCCTTGCGCATCGACCACCACGGCGCCATAGGCCTGGTCGCCGTTGCGCAAGGCCACATCCCGCATGGCACGGGCGCGCGCCAGTGCCGTTTGCCATTGGGTCGAAGCCCAGGCCCAGGGCGCACTGGCCCACAGGGCGGCGCTGGCGATCCATTGGCGGCGTTGCATGGCGACATTGTGCGACGGGCAAGCGCAAGATGTCACTCATCCCCCGCCGAGCCGCCGAGCCTCCACCTCAAAAGGGTTATCCCAATAGGCGCCTCTTCCACGCACCCACTGCCAGGCGCCGGCCATCAAATACGCCGGAAAGAAGAGCGGTCCCCACCGCTCGCATTGCCGCACGTGCACCTGCTCGTGTGCGCGCAAGCGTTCCAGCTCCTGCGCGTGGGTGCCCACGATCACGTGGCCGAAGGTGATGGCGGTGAAGGGCCAGCGACGGCGGGGGCGCTGGCGCAAGGCGCAGATTTCGAGCACGCCGGCCACAAAGTGCATGCGGGCGCCCAGTGGCAGCAGCAACAGGCCGAGCGCCAGACCGATCAGGGAGTTGGGCGATGCCCAGAGCACACGAGCCCATTGCATCAGACGCCGTCGAATCGATGAAGCCCCAGCCCGACGGCTACACACGACGCAAGCCTTTCACGACACGATGTAAGCGCCCGACCCGCACGACAGCAGCTTACCGTCTGGCCCCAGGAACTCCATGCGGGTGGAGGCCACGCGCGATCCCAGGCGCATGACTTCGGCGCGCAGCTCAAAGAACTCGCCAACGCCGGGACGCAGGTAGTCGATGCGCAGATCGATGGTGCCGAGCTTGTTGAAACGGTGCAGGCGCTGCTCGAGTGATTCGTCCATGTGCCGCGCGCCGATGGCGGCCATGCAGGCCAGGCCGCCCATGGCGTCGAGCCCGGCGCTGATGACGCCGCCATGCACACGGTTGTGGCTGTAGTGGCCAATCAACTCGTGGCGCATGTCGATGCGCGCGGCTACGCGCTCGGGCCTCACGCTGGTGATTTTGAGCCCCAGCACCTGGTTGAAGACGATCTTCTCTTCAAAGATGGCCTTGAGTCCGGCGATGAACTCCGGCTCGAACTCAGCGGGCGGCGTGTTGGATTTGCTCATAAGCCCCATTGTCGTGCGGCCAGTTCTTTCATGATCTCTTCGGCGCCACCGCCGATCATCATGACCTTGACCTCGCGGTAAATGCGTTCGCTGGCGGTGCCGCGCATGAAGCCCATACCGCCCAGGATCTGCACCGCAGCGTCGGCGCAGAACTGCATGGTTTGTGTGGCGTGGTTCTTGAGCAGGCAGACGTGGCTGACCCAGTCTGCTCCCTGATCTCCTGCATCGGCGCGGGCCGTGATGGCATCCACCCAGGCCTGGGTGGACTCGATGCGCATGCGCATGTCCATGAGCTTGTGGCGAATCACCTGGCGTTCGATCAGCGCAGCGCCGAAGGTCTGTCGATGCCGAGCCCAGTCCACGGCTTCGTCGTAACAGGCCTGGGCAAAACCCAAGGCCATGGCGCTCATGGCCAGGCGTTCACCGTTGAAGTTGGTCATGACCATGCGAAAGCCAGCGCCCTCGTCGCCCAGCCGGTAGCGCACCGGCACGCGCACACCGTCGAAACGCAGGTGCGCGGTGTCGGAGCAGTGCCAGCCCATTTTCTGCAAGGCAGTGCGCGAAACGCCGGGCCGGTCCATGGGCAGCACGATCATGCTGATGCCGCCCGCGCCTTTGTTGCTCGCGTCGGTTCGGACGGCTAGCGTGAGCCAGTCGGCACGCATGCCGGAGGTGATGAACACCTTTTCACCGTCGATCACGTACTCATCGCCCTCACGCCGCGCGGTGGTGCGCAACGCGGACACGTCCGATCCGCCACCCGGTTCGGTGATGCCCAGCGCCGCGATGCATTCACCGCGCAACACCGGCGGCACCACTTCGGCCTGCAGCTCGGGCGAGCCGTGGGCCGTGACCGGCGGCAGGCCGATGTTGAGCGAAAACAGGCTGGCCATGACGCCACCGCTGGTGCCATACCGCGCCAGCGTTTGCGACAGCGCA
>JBIIQD010000016.1:0-14358 GCA_044342265.1 Hydrogenophaga sp.
CTGACCCTGAGCGCCTCGTGGGCGCAGAACATCAACTTCGGCATCATCTCGACCGAAGCGACCCAGAACCTCAAGGCCGACTGGCAGCCGCTGATCGACGACATGGCCAAGCAGACCGGCCTGAAGGTCACCGCCTTCTTTGCGCCCGACTACGCCGGCATCATCGAAGGCATGCGCTTCAACAAAGTGCAAGTGGCCTGGCTGGGCAACAAGTCGGCCATGGAAGCCGTGGACCGCGCCAATGGCGAGGTGTTCGCCCAGATGGTCAACGCCGACGGCACCCAGGGCTACTACTCGCACCTGATCGTGCACAAGGACAGCCCGATCAAAAACCTGGACGACGTGCTCAAGAACGGCAAGTCGCTGGCCTTCGGTAACGGCGACCCCAACTCCACCTCGGGCTTCCTGGTGCCCGGTTTCTACGTCTTCGCCAAGAACAAGATCGACCCCAAGACCCACTTCAGGATCGTGCGCAGCGCCAACCACGAAACGAATGCGCTGGCCGTGGTCAACAAGCAGGTCGATGTGGCCACCAACAACAGCGAGAACCTGGAGAAGTTCAAGGAGCGCCAGCCCGAGAAGGGCAAGGACATCCGCGTGGTCTGGACCTCGCCGCTGATCCCGCTCGATCCCATGGTGATGCACAAAGAGCTGCCGGCCGCGACCAAGGAGAAGCTCAAGAACTTCTTCTACAACTACGCCAAGACCGACCCGCGCGAGAAAGAGATCGTCATGAAGATCTCCAAGCTGTCGGGCTTCAAGGCATCGACCAACGCCCAGCTCACACCCATCCGTGAACTCGACCTGTTCAGCAAGCGCAACAAGATTGAAGCCGACGAGACCCTGGCCGCCAACGACAAGGCCTCCCGACTGGCCGACATCGACAAACAGCTGGCCGCCCTGCAGTAAGCACAACCCGCCCCAAGGCCCGCTTTCACGCGGGCCTTTTTGCGACCGGAGACCCGCATGAACCCTTCTTCTTCATTGCCCGCCCAACCCGCCATGGTGGTGGCCGCGCAGAAACGCAGCATCGTCTGGTACCTGGGCTGGGCGGCCCTGTTACTCGTGCTGGCCGGCTCCTGGAACGGCGCCGACATGCGGCCCCTGGAACTGATCCGCGACTCCGGCAACATGGCGCAGTACGCGAGCGAGTTCTTCCCGCCCAACTTCGCCGACTGGAAGATGTATGTGGAAGAAATGGTGATCACGCTGCAGATCGCCGTGTGGGGCACCGCGCTGGCGGTGGTCTCGGCGGTGCCGCTGGGCTTGCTGGCCTCGGCGAACATCACGCCCTGGTGGATTCACCAGCCGGTGCGCCGTGTGCTGGACTCGTTTCGCGCCATCAACGAGATGGTGTTCGCCATGCTGTTCGTGGTGGCGGTGGGCCTAGGGCCGTTTGCGGGCGTGCTCGCGCTGTGGGTGCACACCACCGGCACGCTGGCCAAGCTGTTTTCTGAGGCGGTCGAGGCCATCGATCCGCAGCCGGTGGAGGGCATCCGTTCCACTGGCGCCTCCGCGCTGCACGAGATCGTGTACGGCGTCATTCCGCAGGTGATGCCGCTGTGGATCTCGTACACGCTCTACCGGTTTGAGGCCAATGTGCGCTCGGCCTCGGTGGTCGGCATGGTCGGCGCAGGTGG
Source organism: Hydrogenophaga sp. (assembly GCA_044342265.1). GTDB lineage: Bacteria > Pseudomonadota > Gammaproteobacteria > Burkholderiales > Burkholderiaceae_C > Hydrogenophaga. The sequence goes on from JBIIQD010000016.1 coordinate 1,641, forward strand.
CATTGGCGTGGTGCTGTGGGAAATCATCCGCGGCTTCCGCTACGCCGAAACCGCTGCGGTGATGATCATCATCATCGTCACCGTGAGCGTGATCGACCTGATCTCCGCCCGCATCCGCAAACAAATGGTCTGAGGTTCCCATGGCGCTCAACCTGAACGACATCCAGCGGCTGCTGGTGGAACGCGGCGCGCAACAATACGGGCGCGAAGCCGTCAGCCAGCTCGAACACGCGCTGCAATGCGCGCACCTGGCCGAGGTGTCGGGCGAGTCGGACGCGCTGGTGGTGGCCTGCCTGCTGCACGACCTGGGCCATCTGCTGGCCAGCGAAAGTGCCGATACCATGGAACCCGCCATGGACCATGACAAAGATCACGACGCCAACCACGACGACCTGCACCAGTACAAGCTGCTGCCGTTCTTGCGCGGCGTGCTGCCCGACAAGGTGCTCGAACCCATCCGCCTGCATGTGGAAGCCAAGCGCTACCTCTGCCAGGCCGAGGCGGGTTACTTCGAGTCGCTGTCACCGGCCTCGGTGCACAGCCTGGCGCTGCAAGGCGGTACCTTCACCAAGGTGGAAGCCCGCGCCTTCCTGCACCAGTCGTATGCGCGCGAGGCGGTGCGCCTGCGCCGCTACGACGACCTGGCCAAGGTGCCCGCCTGCGCGGTGCCGCCGCTGGCGCACTATCTGCCCCGTCTGGAACAGCTGATGCTCCAGACCGCATGAGGTGAGCCGCCCCGGGCAAACCGGCGTGGTGCTGCGGCTGGGCACCACCCAGACGCTCGCCTGGGCATCGTCGTACTACCTGCCCGCCCTGCTCGCCGCGCCTCTGGCCGCAGAGCTGGGCATGCCGGTCACGCGGGTGTTCGGTGCCTTCACCCTGGCGCTGGTGGTCTCGGCCCTGGTCGGGCCCCGGGCCGGCCGCGCGATCGACCAGCACGGTGGCCGCGCGGTGCTGCTGCTGACCAACCTGATCTTTGCCGCCGGGCTGGCCACGCTGGGCCTGGCGCAGGCCGAGTGGCAGGTGTGGGCCGCGTGGTGCGTGATCGGCGTCGCCATGGGCAGCGGCCTCTATGACGCTGCCTTCTCCGCGCTGGTGCGCCTGTACCCGGTGAGCGCGCGCAACGCCATCACCGGCATCACCTTGATCGCTGGATTTGCCAGCACCGTGGGCTGGCCCCTCACCGCCTGGTGGATCGACTCCATGGGCTGGCGCGGCGCCTGTTGGGTGTGGGCCGGTTTGCACATCGTGCTCGGACTGCCGCTGCACAGCCTGCTGCCGCGCGACCGCGTGGAAGAAGCGCCCGCACCGCAGCCGCTGCAGGTGGTGACCGATGCCGAGACGGGTGCCACTACATCGGCCACAGCTGCCACAGCTGCCACCAACGAACCACTCGCAGCCCGCTCATCCGACAGCCGCACAGGCCCACCCGGCCGTGGCATGGGCGCGGCCATCGCGGCGGTGTTTGCCATCACCTGGTTCACCAGCACCGCCATGGCCGCGCACCTGCCCGCGCTGCTGCAAGGCATGGGCCTGGGCACCGCGGCGGCGCTGGGCGTGGCCATGCTGGTCGGGCCGGCCCAGGTGGCGGGGCGGCTGCTCGAATTTGGCTTCTTGCGCCGTGTGCACCCCCTGCTGTCGACCCGTCTGGCCGCCGCCGGGCACCCGCTGGGCGTGGGCGCGTTGTTGATCTTCGGTCCCGCCGCCGCCTGGCTGTTTGCCGTGTTGCATGGCGCAGGCAACGGCATCCTCACCATCGCCAAAGGCACGCTGCCGCTGGTGGTGTTTGGCGCGGCAGGCTACGGCGAACGCCAGGGCTGGCTGATGGCGCCCGCCCGCCTGTCGCAAGCGGTGGCGCCCCTGCTGTTCGGCGTGGCCATCACCCGCTGGGGCAGCGGCGCCCTGTGGCTCACCGCCGGCCTGGGCCTGCTGGCGCTGGCGCTGTTGCAGTGGATGGCACTGCAGATGGGGCGAGACGGGCAGCAGGTTTGAGGGGCGGGCGGGAGCTTTTTCGCAAGCTCTGACTCTTGACCTGTTGCCGGCCAAGAGCGACCGACGCTTCAAAGCCGCCGTTCAACGTCCAAGCAAAACGGGCAACGAAAGGCGGGGTGCGCTGCAGCCGGGCTGCGCTGCGCAAAGTTTCCCGCTCACTTCTTTGGACGACCCGTCTTCATCTTGTCCACACCAGCCACGGTCTTGACCAGAGAGTCCTGGTCCAGCGACGAGAGCAGGCTCAGACCAGCACGGACCAGTTCGCCCTTCTTCACCTCGGTGCCCAGCGCAATCAGGCGCTTCTTCATCTGCACCAGACGCTCGTGCTCCACCTGCGGGAAGGTGAAGCTGTCGCGCACCATCTTCACCTTCTGCGGCTTCACCTTCGGCGCCACGGTTTTGCCAACGGCTTTGGGTGACGCCTTGCTCACGGGCTTGGCAGCGGTTTTCGGGGGGGCTTTGCTGGCTGCCTTGGCGGACTGCGGCTTGGCAGGGCTTGCGACTTTCTTGGCCGGCTGCACGGCCTTGGTTTTGGGTGCGGCGATGGGTGGTTTGACAGGGGCCTTGGCGGGAGCCTTGACGGGTGCTCTGACGGCGGCTTTGACCACCGCTTTTGCCGCCGGTTTGGCTGCGGGCTTGGCCGCACGCACCGGGGTTGCTGCCGTGGTGGTGGTGGCGGTCACAGGCTTGTCGGTGGCCGGTGCGGGGTTGTCGTCGATTGCAGAAAGGGTCATGAAAAGGCTCCTTTGGTTAACGGTATAAACCGTTTATATCATTGTTAAGCATGAAGTCCCGACCCCGCCTGGCTCTTTGCCGGGCTGCATGTCGCTGGCAACGCCTTCCTGACCATCGCCAACGGCGCGCTGCCGCTGGTGGTGTTTGGCGGGGCGGGCTGCGGCGAGCGCCAGGGCTGGTGGATGGCGCCTGCGCGCCTGACCGGTGCACCCTGGTCGCGGCTACTGCCCGACCGCCTGGCGGGCGAGCTTTAGAAAGCGCGCGCGGTCGGTTTCGCCCAGCGACTGAAGGATCTCGTCCTGCAGCCCCCGCACCACCGGCACCAGCGCCTTGAGGATGTGTTGCCCCTCGGTGGTCAGCGATAGCTCGCGCGCCCGCCGATCGCGTTCGCTCACCACGCGGCGCACCCAGCCCTTCTGCTCCAGCCGTTCGATGACGCCGCCGATGGTGGCGCGGTCGTAGGCGATCATTTCGGCCACCGTCGCCTGGTCGGCGCCCGGCTGGTTGGCGATCGCATCCAGCGCGGCGAACTGGATCGGTGTCAGGTCGAAGCCCGCTTCCTGCGTGCGCTGCACGAACACCAGCGTCGATTGCTGGTGCAGGCGGCGGATCAGGTGACCGGCCATGTCGAGTGAGTCCATGCTCGCGCTCCGCTTCAAAGGTGATTGATAAGTATACGTACCGACTTGACAACGATTAGTAAGCATAGATATCATTTGTTCACGCACCCATCGATCGTGGTCCACGACCACCCAGGAGACACCCCATGCAGTTCTACAAAGATGGCTTCCGTGGCGGCAACCCCGACATCAAGCCTGCCGCGCCCAACCGGCGCAGCCGCGGCGTCCACGAAGCGCTGCCGGAGAAGGTGGACGTGCTGATCGCCGGCACCGGCCCCGCCGGCCTGTGCCTGGCCGCGCAGCTGGCGCAGTTCCCCGAGATCGAGACCATGATCGTCGAGCGAATGCCCACGAACATCATCAAGGGCAAGGCCGACGGCATCAACACGCGCACCATGGAGATGTTCCAGGCCTTCGGTTTCGCCGACAAGGTCAAGCGCGAGACCTACTGGGTCAATCAGACCAGCTTCTGGATGCCCGACCCTGTGAACCCCGCGCACATCAAGCGCGTCGGCCGGGTGCAAGACGTGGCCGACGACAGCTCGGAGATGCCGCACATCCTGATCAACCAGGCGCGGCTGCACGAGCTGTTCCTGGAGGTGATGTCGAACTCGCCCTCGCGCCTGGCGCCCGACTACAGCTGGGAGATCGTCGGCCTGACCATCGATGAAACCACCGACGACCACCCGGTGACGGTGACGCTCAAGGACGCCAGCGGCGTGAACTGGTGGGCCACGCGCACGGTACGCGCGAACTACGTGGTCGGCTGCGACGGCGCGCACTCGGCCGTGCGCAAGGCCATCGGCGGCACGCTGCACGGCGACGCAGCGCACCAGGCCTGGGGCGTGATGGACATCCTGGCCAACACCGACTTTCCCGACGTGCGGCAGAAGTGCCTCATCTCGTCGGCCAGCGAAGGCAACGTCTTCATCCTGCCGCGCGAGGGCGGCTACATCTTCCGGATGTACGTCGAACTCGACAAACTCAAGGACGGCGAAAAAGCCGCGAGCCGCAAGTTCACACAGGACGACATGATCGCAGCGGCCAATCGCATCATCCAACCCTACTCCTTGGACGTGAAGGAGGTTGTCTGGTGGTCGATCTACGACATCGGCCACAGCCTCACGGACAAGTTTGACGATGTGCCCGAAGGCTCGGACCGTTGCCCGCGCGTGTTCACGGCGGGCGATGCCTGCCACACCCACTCGCCCAAGGCTGGCCAGGGCATGAACGTCTCGATGCAGGACACGTTCAACCTGGGCTGGAAGCTGGTGCACGTGTTGCAGGGCCGCGCCGAACCCGGCCTGTTGCGCAGCTACTCGAAAGAGCGTCTGACCGAAGCCAGGCGACTGGTCGAGACCGACCATGAGTGGGCGCGGATCGCATCGGCACCCACCACCCAGGCCGAGCGCGACGGCACCGAAGAGCCGCGCATCATCCGCCAGTTCAAGGCCAACCTCGAATTCACCGGCGGCAATGCTGTCAAGTACGACACCTCCACCCTGTTCGCGCCCGGCAATCACCAGTCGCTGGCCAAGGGCGAAGCCATCGGCCGCCGCTTCCACTCGGCGCCGGTGGTGCGGCTCTCAGACGCCAGGCAGATGCAGCTCGGCCACGCCGCCGAGGCCGACGCGCGCTGGCGCCTCTACGCCTTCGCCGGCAAGGCCGACAGCTCCAGCCCCGGCTCGGCGATCCACCGGCTCGCTGACTGGCTGGAGCACGACCCGAAGTCACCGGTGGTCAGGCACACCCGCCAGGGCGAAGACATGGACGCCATCATCGACGTGCGCGCCGTGTTCCAGCAGACCTTCGACCAGCTCGCCTACGAGCACATGCCTTCGCTGCTGAAACCGAAGACCGGCAAGCTCGGCCTGCAGGACCACGAGAAGGTCTTCTGCGTGGACCACAAGGGCGCGGGCGACATCTACGACATGCGCGGCATTGACCGCGAACGCGGTTGCCTGATCGTCGTGCGGCCGGACCAGTACGTGGCGAACGTGCTGCCGCTGGATGGGTATGAGGAACTGTCGGCGTACTTTGCCGGCGTGCTGCGCTGAGGTGACGGGGTATTGGGACCAAGCGCACAAGCACCCCGCCACACTTCGGCGCAGACCGAAGCATGCGGGTGCCAGCCAGAGGCACAGTGGACACCCTGTTCCACTCCCGTGCCCGACGCCATGGCCACCACCTCCATCACCTGCTTCATCCGCTACCAGATCGACCCCTTCCAGCGCGAGGCCTTCCGCCGCTACGCCGAGGCCTGGGGCCGCATCATTCCCCGCTGCGGCGGCGAGCTGCTCGGCTACTTCCTTCCGCACGAAGGCAGCAATGACGTTGCCTGGGGTCTGATCGGTTTTGAAAGCCTCGCCGCCTACGAACGCTACCGCGTCGTGCTGCGCGCCGACCCCGAAGGCCGCGCCAATTTCGAGATGGCGCAGGCGCAGCGCTTCATCCTGCGCGAGGAACGCAGCTGGCTCGAAGAAGTGGCCGGCACGCGCAACCAGCCCTGGCAGGTGGCGCCGTGATCGCGGTCATCTTCGAGGTTGAACCGCACAAAGGGGCTGCGCCGCGTTACCTCGACATCGCCGCGGCCCTCTTGCCCGAGCTGCAGGCCACCGACGGCTTTCTGTCGGTGGAACGGTTTGAAAGCCTCGCCCGGCCGGGCCGCTACCTCTCGCTGAGCTTCTGGCGCGACGAAGCTGCGGTGCGCGCGTGGCGCTGCCAGGGTCACCACAGGGCCGCGCAGCAAGAGGGGCGCAGCGCCGTGTTCGCGGGCTACCGCCTGCGCGTGGCCGCCGTGCTGCGCGACTACGGCCTGCTTGACCGCACACAGACGCCCGCTGACTCACTGGCCGCGCTATTCTGAGGCGATGACAAGCACCCCGTACGAACCTCGCCTCGCCCGCGTGGCCGCCATGGTCGCCGACCCGGCGCGTTCGCGCATGCTGGCCTACCTGCTCAGCGGCGAATGCGCCAGCGCCAGCGAGCTGGCCAAGGCCGCGTCCGTCACGTCCGCCACCGCCAGCGGCCATCTGGCCCAGTTGCTCGAAGCCCGCTTCGTCGTCTGCGAACCGCGTGGGCGCCACCGCTACTACCGGCTGGCCGATGCCGACGTGGCCCACGCGCTGGAGGCCCTGGCCGTGGTGGCCGAGCGTGGCGAACACGACAGCGCATGGTCATCGCCCGAGCGGGCGCGGTTGCGTTATGCGCGCTGCTGCTACGGGCACCTGGCCGGGCGGCTGGGCACCCAGCTGTTTCAAGGTCTGATGGCGGTGGATGGGCTGCAACCCGTGAACACCGGCTACGCACTCACCGACAGCGGCCACGCGTGGTGCCAGCGCCTGGGCTTCGAGCCGCCTTCGCCCGGCAAGAAAAGACGCTACGCCTATCCCTGCCTGGACTGGTCTGAGCGGCACGACCACCTGGCGGGCGAACTGGCCGACCGGCTGTACCAGCATCTTGTGGCGCAGGGTTGGGTGCGGCGTGGGGCGGGGCGGGATGTGACGGTGACGCCGCTGGGTTACCTGTCCTTGATACCGTTACTGGGGGAGGGCTGAGCGGCCGGGGTGTTTGGGGTAGGTGAGGCCCCATTAGCCGCGCATCTGTCTCAACCACTGTCCGGGTGACGCTCCGACAGCGCCTTTGAAGCGTCGCGTGAAATGGCTCTGGTCCGCAAAACCACATGCGGCGGCGACTTCCGCCAGCGGCGTATCTGACAACATGGCTGCTTGGGCTCGGTGCAACCGAACGGCGTTCAAGTACAGGTGAGGCGGGGTGCCAAACCGCTGCCTGAAGGCTCGGGTCAGGTGGGCCCGCGACAATCCAGCGACGTGTGCCAAATCCTGCACTGTGACGTTTTCGCGGTAATGTTCTTGCAGGTAGTCACGGACTCGCTCGACCCCGCTCAGAGCTGCTGTGGGCGGCGCAACATGCCGCATGCCAGCCTCCCCATGCCGCAACAGGATGCCTGTCACCAACTGACCCAACAGCTCCTCTGCGCGCAAGGCCTCTCCTGCCTGCGGAACCGCCGCCGCGGCGTGAGCGAAGCATCTCGCCAGCGCTCTGTCACGCACCTTCGGCGATCTGAAGTACATCGGCAGGCTCAGGCCGGCATCCGGATCTGCGTACGCCATCACCGCCGCCTGTGGCAGGTAGAAGATGGAATAGCCAAAGCCTTCCGGTGCGCCGCGTTGGCCATCGTGTGCCTCGTCGGGGTTGAACAGGATCAGGTCACCGGGACGACTCGCGTACTGGCTGCCGCCACAGTGAAAGCTCTGCACGCCGCTGTGGGTCAGGCCGATGGAGTAGGTCTCGTGGCTGTGGCGCTCAAACGCATGTTGGCGAAAGTGCGCGTGCATCAGTGTCGAACCGGCCAGGGGCGTCGGCTTGAACGTAGCCCAGTCTTGTACCTTGGTCGGCAACTGCTTGTGCATGCATCAATCGTACAAGACAGCACGCAGCGCACACCGCAAGATGCGACCTACTCAACAGCAGGAAATGCACGATGGACAAGGCAATCGACCTACAAAGCAAATTGGCCAGCTTCGAAGGGCACTGGCAGCCGCGGACGGTTTGCGAGTACAACGGTCACGACGTGATGGTGGTCAAGGTGCAGGGCGAATACCACTGGCACGCCCATGCCGATACCGATGACTTCTTCCTGGTGATCTCCGGTGAGCTTGAAATTGACCTCGAGAACTCCGAGACGGTCCACCTGCGTGCTGGCCAGATGTTCGTCGTCCCGCGCGGCGTGAGGCACCGTCCGAGGGCTGCTCGTGAGGCACATCTGCTACTGATCGAGCCAACCGGTACACCGAACTCTGGTGACGCTTCCACCGCAGCACCACGGCGCGTCATCTAAGAAATCCGCGCCGACGTGGCCCACACGCTGGAAGCCCTGGCCATGGTGGCCGAGCGCGGCCAGCACGAACAGCAATGGTCATCGCCCGAGCGGGCGCGCCTGCGTCATGCGCGCTGCTGCCACGGGCACCTGGCGGGTGAACTGGCCGACCAGCTGTCCCTGCATATGGTGGCGCAGGGCTGGGTGCGGCGAGGAGTGGGGAAGGATGTGGGGCTGACGGCGCTGGGGCAAAGGGAGTTGGTGCCGTTGCTGAGATGAACCACCCGATTCAGGCGGTTCACACCCAAAGCGATACTTCTCCCACTTATCCGAACCTACGTTCCGCCCTCTAAGGCCAGCCATGTACGACCCGATCCAGGACGGCATCGACAAAGCCGTTCACTCCGTCCGCTACGCAGAGGCGAAGCCGCCCGGGCATTTGTCCGACCTGGTGCATTGCTACTGGGCGCTGTGGACCGAAACGGCTCTTGACGAAGACTTCTGCCTCCATGCCATGCCGGACGCCTGCGTCAACATCCTGTTCAATCAGGTGAACACCGACATTGTCGGCGTGACGGCTTTGCGCACAAAGTCCGAGGTGCTCAACCTGGGCAAGTCGTTTCACTACGCGGGCATCCAGCTGCTGCCGGGGGTGTGGCAAGGCAACCGCAACGAGATCGCCGACCAGTTTGTCGGGACTCCGTACGAAGGGGAACTTCCCCTGGTGGCCACCAGCCGTGAACTCGCCACACACGAATTCCCAGCCAAACAAGCCGTCATGTCGAACCTGGTGCAGTGGTTCGTCGAGGCGAAGCTGGTGGTGCGCAACCCCATCACCGCTCGGATTCTGGCGAACATCGACCGCATCCACACCGTGGTCGACATGGCCGCGTTCGCCTGCGTGTCGCCGCGCCAGCTGCAGCGCTCGCTCAAGGACACCACGGGCTTCACCCCGCACGACCTGCTCAAGGTGCTGCGCATCCAGCAATCGTTCAAGCGGCACTACCTCGACTTGTACGCGGACCAGTCGCACTACATCCACGCGTTTCGCAACGCCACCGGCTACACGCCCGCGAAGTACATCAAGAAGTTTGATGTCTGATTTCTACAATACCGGCCCGCAACGGCTCCCTAAAGTGGCGACTTCTTTTACTTTCAAAGGAGTTTCACATGGGACCTTCGAACGCCATCGGCTGGTTTGACCTCTACGTCAGCGACATGACCCGGGCGGTCACCTTCTACGAAAAGGTGCTGCAGAAGAAGCTGGAGTCCATTGGCGACCCGACCGGCGAGACGCAGATGATGGGCTTCGCCACCGACATGGGCCTCTACGGCGCTGGCGGCGCCCTGGTCAAGTCGCCGCACGGGCGCCCCGGGCCGGGCGGCACCATGGTCTATTTCAGTGTCGAGGACTGCGCCCAGGAGGCTTCACGGGTAGCGGCCAGCGGTGGCCAGCTGATCCGGCCCAAGTTTTCGATTGGCGAGTTCGGCTGGGTGGCGCTGTGCGAAGACACCGAGGGCAACCTCTTTGGTCTCAGCTCGATGAAATAGGCGCTTCTGCACGACGCACCTTTTGCGACCCTCCTTGAGGCTCTGGCTGTCAGCGCCGCCATCCCCAACGACGTCTATGCCGCGTGGGCGCGCAGCCAGGCCACGACGTCGGCGGTCACCTCGTCGCGGTTGGTTTCGTTCAGGATTTCGTGGCGCGCGCCCGGGTACAGCTTGACCTTCACGTCGGCCAGGCCCGCATCGCGGTAGCGCTGGCCCAGCAACTGGATCAGCGCGCCGCCACCCGCCAGCGGGTCGGCATCGCCTGAAGCGATCAGCACCGGCAGGTCGGGGCGGATGCCGGCCAGCAGCGCCGGATCGGCCACCCGGGGCGCGGGCGCGAACAAGGCGGGGATCACGTCGGCCGGCACGTCCCATCCGCACCACGGGTTCGCCATGTAAGCGTCCACCTCGGCGGGGTCGCGGGACAGCCATTCGTAGCCCGTGCGGTATTCAAAACCCGCGTTGAAGGCTTCGAGCCCGGCCGGTCCGTCCGCGGGTGCATTGGCCATGGCCGCGGCAAACGCGTCCAGCGCGGTCGAGCCGGACAGCACCACACCCGACCAGGTGGCGGCGTGATCGAGCATGGCCGCCTGCGCGGCAAACGACCCCATCGAATGCCCGAACAGGAACACCGGCAGGCCACCGTGCTGCGCGCGCAGCGCGGCGCCGAACTGGGCCACGTCGGCGATCAGGCCGCCGAACCCGGCCGCACCGAAGTCACCCAGTCGCCCGTTGGCGGTGCGCCCGTGCCCACGGTGGTCGACCGCGTGGACCACGAAGCCAGCCGCGTTGAGCGCCCGGGCAAAACGGTCGTAACGCTCACCGTGTTCGGCCAGCCCGTGGGCGATCTGCACCACACCAGCGGGTGGGCCGGCCACGTCGGCCCAGGTGTAGGTCACTACCTGGGTGCCGTCGGCGTCGGAGAGGAAGGAGGAGGTTGAGGTGTTCATGATTTCATTCTCAACCCACGGATGCTCGTCCCGACCTAGTGGAAACGGCAGGAACAGGCGTTGAACCGCGAACCCACTACAGCCGGTCCAGGCCGACCAGCGCGGCGTGCTGCAAGAGCATGATGGTCTTGCCATCCTGAATCTCTCCGCTATGGACCATGGCCATGGCCCTGTCCAGCGTCAGCTCCAGGACCTCGATGTCTTCACCCTCGCTGGCATCGCCGCCGCCCATGTTGACGCGGTCTTTCGCTTCGTACTCGGCCACAAAAAAATGCAGCCGCTCTGTGACCGAACCGGGGCTCATGAACGCTTCAAAGACTTTGCGCGGCATGTCGATGCGAAAGCCCGTCTCTTCCTGCACCTCACGGCGTATGGCAGCATGGGGTGCCTCGTCGTCCAGCAGGCCCGCACAGGCTTCCACCAGCATGCCGTCGGGCAGCCCGTTGGCAAAGGCAGGAAACCGGAACTGCCGCGTCAGCACGACCGTCTCCCGCTCGCGGTTGAACAGCAACAGGGTCGCACCATCGCCCCTGTCGTAAGTTTCGCGGTGCAGCCGTTGCCACTGCCCGTTGCTGTGGCGGTAGTCGAAGCAGGTCTTCTTCAAGACGAACCAGTCGTCGGCCAGGACACGCTGTTCGACGATGCGGACTCGGTCGTTCGGGGGCAGGGGACGGTCTCGATGGTGTGGACGCGGCATGTCAGGCGGCCTCGCGACGATCGGGCAACTCGTTCACGTCGAAGCAAACGCGCAAGCCCAGCTCGCGCGCCCTGGCCACGTCCAAGTCGGCACCTTTGGATTCGCCCGGGATGCGCAGCACCGCGTCGCATCGCTCGATGAGCCGGTGCGCGACCGGGTACTGGTACTGCTGAAACACAGCGTCCCCGTGCGCCTGGCCACCGGCGGCGTGAATGATGGGCAGGGCCATCCACTCGCTCACCAGCGGCAGGTGGCCGCGCTGAAAGATCGGCAAGGCCTGGCCTTCGAGGCGAGCGCGGTTTTCCGCAACGCGTGCGGGGTCGCCACCGGTGCCTGACATGTAAGGTCCGGCAATGAGAACCAGCAGCGGATGGCCGCGCAGAGGCGGCGATGGTGTTGTGATTGTCATCGTATATTTTCGTGCAATTTCGCTTAATATCGTGCAATCGTAACGTGCCCGATGGCACAATGCAAGACACCCGCCGCCCGTCCCATGCTCACCACCCAACGCAAACACCTCATCCTCAGCCGGCTCGCCTCGCAAGGGCAGATCGTGGCCAAAGAGCTGGCCGAGGAACTGGGCACATCCGAAGACACCATTCGCCGCGACCTGCGCGAGCTGGCGCAACACGGCAAGCTGCAGCGCGTGCACGGCGGGGCATTGCCTTCGTCGGCCGCGACGGGTGACCTTCGGCTGAGGGAACAGGTGTCGTCGCAAGAAAAGCAGGCACTGGGACGTCATGGGGCCCAGCTGATCAAGCCCGGTCAGGTGGTCATGGTGGACGGCGGAACCACCGCCATCCAGCTGGCGCGCCATCTGCCGACGGACCTTCGCGCCACGGTGATCACGCACAGCCCCAACGTCGCGGTCGAACTGGCCGCACATCCCCATGTGGACATCATCGTTCTGGGCGGGCGGCTGTTCCGCCACTCGATGGTGAATGTGGGGGCGTCGGTCATCGAAGCGGCTTCACGCTATCGAGCGGACCTGTTTTTCCTTGGCGTGACGGGCGCACACCCTGAAGCGGGGCTCAGCACCGGCGATGCCGAGGAAGCCGATGTCAAGCGCGCCCTGCACGCAAGGGCCGCGGAAACCATCGTGCTCGCCTCCAGCGAGAAGCTGCTCAGCGCCTCCGCTTTCGTTGTCGCGCCCATGAACGCGCTGTCACTTCTGGTGGTGCCGGACGACACGCCAGCCAGAATCATCAAGGCGCTGCGAGCCGGAGGCGCCACCGTACAAAAAGCCGGCGCCTCGTCATGATTCCCAGCTGCGCGGCGCGATGATGGACGGGATCTGACCAGTGGCGTGAGCGTGGCGCCGAGTGTCAAGGTC
>JBIIQD010000350.1:0-3866 GCA_044342265.1 Hydrogenophaga sp.
TGGTCAATGCAGCTGCAAGGCCGACTGCACAGCCGATCCAGGCGCAGGCCACAGGGGTCAGGCCTGGCCACCACACACCAGCGTAAACCGCGCCGATGACACCGAAAAATGCGGCGATCAGCATCAACCCTTCCAGGCCCACATTGATGCTGCCAGCCCGATCGGAGATCAGCCCGCCGAGCGCAGCCAGCAGAATGGGCGTGGTGGCGCGCAGCACGGCGACACCGATGCCCGCCGCAAGCAGCCAGAAGTTTGCGTCGATGCTCATGCGGTTTCCTCACGTGTGCGCCGCAGAGGCAGTCGAAGCCAGGCGGGTCTTTCTGCAGGCAGTAGCCGATCGGACACGACGAACAGAATGATGAAAGCCTGTATCACCAGCACCGCTTCGCGCGGCACGTCGGTTGTGCGCTCCATGACCTGCGCGCCAGTGCGCAGCAAGGCGTACAAGAACGCAGCCAGAGGTACTGCTTTGGGGTCGTTGCGGGCCAGTAACGCAACCACCAGTCCTTCGAAGCCCAAACCGGGTGACAGGTCCACAGGTAAACGTTTGAGCAGCGCGTTGCTGATGTGCATACCAGCAAAGGCGGCGAAGGCGCCGCCAAGGGCCATGGACAAAACCACCGCGCGCTCCACGGGCATGCCCATCTGCCGTGCAAACGAAGGCGCCTGCCCCACTGTGCGAATCTCGAAGCCCAGTGTCGTCCGCCGCAACAGCAGCCATGCTGCCAGCACCACCAACGGCACGATGAACAGCATCGCCGTCACGTTGGTGCGAGCGAGCAACACAGGCAGTAGCGCGGGATCGGGTAGCAGTGGGGTGGCTATGAAGCCAGCTTCCGGATCTCGCAAGGGACCGGAGATCGCCCAGCGGTACAGCTGCACAGCGATCACGTTCAGCATGAGTGTGGTGACGATCTCGTTGGCCGCAAAGCGCACCTTAAGAACTCCCGCCACCATTCCCCAACCGAAACCTGTGAGCACCGCAGCGGTGAAGGCCACCGGAATCACGATCCAGGCGGGCCCCCCGACGTACAGGCTGACCGCTGCGGCCGCCAACGCAGCGAGGAACATCTGACCGTCCGCACCCAGTGAAAACTGCCGTGCGCTGAACGGGATCGCAATCGCCAGGCCAAGGAAGGTGAGCGTTATCGTGTCTTCGATGACCAGGCCGAAACGCACCAGACGGTAGACCTGCCAGCCGTCCGCTTCGGACCAGCGAATGTCTGGGAGAGCACCTGTCAGCAGCGTGATGTAGGCGCGCAACGGACTCTCGCTGACAGCGGCGGTGATGAGAAAACCCACCAGCAGGGCTGCGCTGGTCGCAACGGCGGTTCTCCAGCGTGGCGTCATGGCGTGGTCTCCTGCGTGTGCTCAACAAAGGGCGCGTCCAGTCGTGCGGTCGCGTTCTGCTGCACCCGCAGGCCTGTCATGTACAGGCCCAGTTCGCGGGGCTCGACGCTGTCAGCATCGAAGTGGCCAACGATGCGTCCGGCATGAAGCACGGCGATGCGGTCGGCCAGCGCCATGACCTCGTCGAGATCGGCCGATAGCAGAAGGATGGCGGAACCCTTGTCGCGCAGGTCGACCAGTTGCTGCCTCAGGAACTGCGCGGCGCCGATGTCCACACCGCGCGTGGGTTGACTCGCCACCAGGAAGCTCGGCTGCTCGGCCAGTTCGCGGGCAAGCACGAGCTTTTGCATGTTGCCACCCGAGAGTGAACGCATGGGTGCGTCTTCCGATGACGAGACCACGGCGTAGTCCTTGATCGCGCGCTTGGCCATGGCGCGCGCGGCAGCCACCCGCAGCCAGCCTCTCTGTGACAAAGGGGGGCGGTGGTAGACGGCTGCCGCCACGTTCTCCGACAGACTCATATCGGGCGCTACGCCGTTGTGCAGCCTGTCTTCCGGGATCTGGCCAACGCCCAGCTTGCGCACAGCCCTCGCATCGCCGACAGGAATCGGTTTGCCGGCCAGAGAGGCCGATCCGCGCGTGGCGCAAACGAGTCCCGAGAGGACGTCCGCCAACTGAGCCTGCCCGTTGCCCTCCACGCCCGCGATGCCCAGGATCTCCCCTGCTGCGATGTCGAGATGAATGCCTTCGAGCTGCCTGTGGCCGTCTGGCGCTTGCAGCGAGAGATCGCGAAGCGACACCAGCGGAACAGCTCGATGATGACGGGCACGCCGCACCGAGGGCTGCGAGATGCTATTGCCCACGATCATCCGGGCGATCTCAGTATCGTTCATGCCCGCCGCAACGCCGCGCCCGACGACCTTGCCTGAGCGAAGCACGGTGAAGCGGTCTGCGACTTGTCGAACCTCGGCTGGTTTGTGGGTGATGAGCAGCACCGTGAAGCCTTCGGTCGCGAGCTTGCGCAGCGCCTTGAAAAGCGCGTCAGACTCCTGTGGTGTCAACAAGGCGGTTGGTTCATCCAACAGCAGGATTTTTGCGCTCCGGTACAACGTCTTGAGGATTTCGACACGCTGGCGTTCGCCTACCGATAGTTGCGAGACGATGGCCTTCGGGTTCACTGCCAGACCGAATCGTTGCGCCACCTCGGCAACCTGCTCTTCCGCAGCACGGTGATCGACCCAGAAACCCTGGCCCGGCTCCTGCCCGAGTACCACGTTCTGCGCCACAGAGAACGACTCGACCAGCTCCAGATGCTGGGGCACCAAACCCACGCCTGCGGCGATGGCGTCGCGCGGATGCCGGAAATCCACCGCCACACCAGCGATGCGGATGCTTCCTTCGCTCGGTCGTTCCTGGCCGTACAGCATCTTCATGACTGTCGATTTCCCAGCGCCGTTTTCGCCCAGTACGGCGTGGACCTCACCGTGTTGCACGACGAAGCTGACATCGTCGTTGGCCAGAACGCCGTTGCCATAGCGCTTGGAGACACCCTGCAGTTCGACAGCCGGCACCGACTCTTGCGGATCGAAAGTGTTCTGCATGGCTTTATCGCTGGAATGCGCTTGGGATGTTGATACGACCTTCGGTCACGGCGTTCTGCATGGCCTGCAACCGCATCGCCACGTCTGCGGGCGCCTGCGCAAGAACCGGCGAGTAGGGTGCAAGGCTGATGCCCCTTTCGGCCACCCCCAGCGATTCCACCTTGCCAAAGGCCAAGTTGCCACTGAGCTGCTGCTCAATAGCACGCTTGATAGCCACATCCACGTTCTTGATGACCGAGGTGACGATGCGTGCGGCCAGCTGGGGCTTGGCGTCCTTGTAGAGCAAGTACTGGTCCATATCGACGGCGACCACGTAGCGCCCAGTCTCTGCTGCCGCCTCGTTGACACCCTGACCGGTGGCGCCGGCCACATGAAAAATCAGATTGGTCCCCCGGGCGTATTGCGCACGGGCAATCTCTTTGCCCGCAGCCGGGTCAGAGAACGAATTGGCGTACTGGCTAGTCACCGGGATATCTGCAGCTACCTTCGCCGCGCCCGCACGAAAGCCCACGATGAAGTCTTCGATGACCGGAAACTGCATGCCACCGATCACCCCCAGACCGCCTCGCGGGGGCAGTCCCGGCAGTCCACGCTGATCGAGCATCGCGGCCAGAAAGCCAGCCAGGTAGGCCCCTTCGTTCTGGCGGAACAAGATGGAGTGCACGTTGGTGCACTGACATTTGCTGTAGTCAACAGCCGCATCAAAGACCACGAAACGCGCCAATGGAAACTCGCGGGCCAATCGCTCCACATAAGGCACCATGGTGAACGTGCCGACGACGATGAGATCGAAGTCACCGCTGTCCGCCAGATCGGTGAGCGCACCCTCCCATCGCGTGGGATCGGTCCCACCCTCGATGACCTTTGTGAACACAGGCAGCGACTCGCGCGCATCCTTCATGCCGCGGGCTGCTG
>JBIIQD010000349.1:0-3866 GCA_044342265.1 Hydrogenophaga sp.
GAGAAAAGGGTGCCCGTTTTGTCCAGCATGGTGCGCTCCTGTGGGTTTTGAGCAGCGAAATGGCTGCAGTTCGGGCGTTGCACAAAGCGCGCCAATCCTTTGGGTGGGCTCGGGGATAATCCTGATCTATGAGCGGCAACACCTTCGGCACCCTGTTTTGTGTCACCAACTTCGGTGAATCCCACGGCCCAGCCATCGGCTGCGTGATCGACGGCTGCCCGCCCGGCATGGCGTTGACCGAGGCCGACATCCAGTTCGATCTGGACCGCCGCCGCCCCGGCACCAGCAAGTTCGTCACCCAGCGCAACGAACCCGACGCGGTGGAAATTCTGTCGGGCTTGTACGACGGACAAACCACCGGCACACCGATCGCCCTGCTGATCCGCAACACCGACCAGCGCAGCAAGGACTACGGCAACATCCTGCAGACCTTCCGCCCCGGCCACGCCGACTACACCTACTGGCAGAAATTCGGTATCCGCGACCCCCGCGGTGGCGGTCGCTCATCGGCCCGCCTGACCGCGCCCACCGTGGCGGCGGGCGCGGTGGCCAAGAAGTGGCTGAAAGAAAAGCACGGCACCACCTTCCACGCCTGCATGACGCAGATCGGCGATGTGGTGATTCCGTTCGAGAGCTGGGACCACGTGCCCACCAATCCGTTCTTCGCGCCGGTGGCCGACGTGTCGGCGCTGGAAAGCTTTATGGGCGAGCTGCGCAAAAGCGGCGATTCGTGTGGTGCGCGCCTGCGCGTGGTGGCGCAGAACATGCCGGTGGGCCTGGGTCAGCCGCTGTACGACAAGCTCGATGCCGACATCGCCTACGCCATGATGGGTTTGAACGCCGTGAAGGGCGTGGAGATCGGTGCCGGTTTCGCCAGCGTGAGCGACCGTGGCAGCACGCACGGCGACTCGCTCACGCCCGCTGGCTTCGTCGGCAACAAAGCCGGCGGTGTGCTCGGCGGCATCAGCACCGGGCAGGACCTGGACGTGTCCGTCGCGATCAAGCCCACCAGCTCGATCCTGGTCCCGCGCGACAGCATCGACGTGGCCGGCGCCCCCACCGAAGTCATCACCAAGGGCCGCCACGACCCCTGCGTCGGCATCCGCGCCGCGCCCATCATGGAGGCGCTGCTCGCGCTGGTGGTGATGGACCACGCGTTGAGGCACCGTGCGCAGTGCGGCGATGTGCACGTGGACACGCCGGACATTGCTGCTGCCTCGCGTGCCTGAGCAAGTCAGCAACGATCCGCCGCCGGGCCGCCCCAAGGCGGATCAGCCCCCAGACCCGGCGAAGACCGGGTCCCTTCCCGGTACCGGGGCAGCGACCCGTGAAACGGCGGAGCGTGGGGGCCAACAGTTGCTGCCGTTTGCCGCCCTGTCCGCGAGCTACTTCGCGCACATTGGCTTCTTCAATCCCTACCTCCCGCTCTGGCTGAAGGACTTGGGGTTCGGGCTGTTCGCGATCAGTGTGCTGACGTCGGTGCAGTCGGCCACACGCCTGTTTGCGCCCTACGCGTGGGGGTCTCTGTCGGATCGCACCGGCGAGCGCGTCAAGCTGTTGCGCTATGGCGCCAGCGCGGCGCTTGTGTTTTCGTTGGCGCTGTGGTTTCCGCTTGGCCCGGTGATGCTGTTCCTGGTGCTGCTGCTGATGTTTACCCACACGAGTGCCATGATGCCCATGAGCGAAGCGGCGCTGGCCCATCTGGTGAGCCAGGGTGGGGCCTTCGATGCGAAGCGCTATGGTCGTGTGCGGCTCTGGGGGTCGTTGGGCTTTCTCATCACCGTGGTGGCAGCGGGCTGGTGGTTCGAGCGCTTTGGGCTGGGTCATTTCCCGGCCTGGACCTTGGTCACGCTGATCGCGGTGGTGGTCAGCGTCTGGCTGTTGCCGGACCACAAGGAAGCGCTGCACCTCGACGACGACCACCCGGCGGTGTGGTCGTTGTTGCAGCAGCCGGCCGTGCGCTGGTTCTTCGCAGCGGTCTTTTTCCACATCCTCGCGCACATCTTCATCTACGTTTTCTTCTCGCTCTACCTGGACAGCCTGGGCTACAGCAAGACCGTGATCGGGCTGTTGTGGGCGGTGTCGGTGCTCATCGAGATTGCTTGGTTCTTCACCCAAAGCCGTTGGCTGCCCAGGCTTTCGCTGACCGGCTGGCTGGTGCTGGCCTCGGCGCTGATGGCCGTGCGTATGGCAGTCACTGCAGGCGCTCCACTGGTCTTGCCCCTTTTGTTGGCGGCGCAGGCACTGCACGCCATCACCTTCGCCGCGCACCACACGGTCTGCGTCGCGCTGATTTCGCGCCACTTTCCCGGCCGGCTGCGCGGGCGCGGTCAGGCCCTGTATACGGTGATCGGCTACGGCTTGCCGGGGATGATCGGTGGCCTGGGCGGCGGTGTGCTGGCCTCAGCGCTCGGACTGGCCAGCGTGTTCTGGCTCGCGGCGGGTCTGGCCGGCGTGGCCACACTGTGTGCCTGGCGTTTGCGCCGGATCGAGCGTTCTGTCTAGATCAAACGTTGCGGGATCAACCGGTCTCTCGAGTGGGCGGTGCCGAGCATGGGGCTTGGCGGTGGCGGCGCTGCCAGCGGCGGCACACATCACCAGTGCGATTGCCAGCCACTGCAGGCCGCTCAGCTGCTCGCCCAGCACCAGCAGGCCGAGCAGCGCCGCCACCGCCGGTTCCATGCTGGCCATCACACCAAAGGCCGCCGGCGTCAGGCGTTTGAGGGCGACCATTTCCAGCGAGATCGGGATCGCACTCGACACCGCCGCCACGCCCAGCCCGAACAGCAGGATGCCCGGGTCCAGCAGCGCGCTGCCCGCATGCCACACACCAAACGGCACCACGGTGATGGCGGCCATGGTCAGGCCCAGGGCGACGGAGTGGCCGGCGTGCAGGTGGCCGACCCGTTTGCCGAACACGATGTAGGACGCCCAGCACACCGCAGCGCCGAGCGCGAACATCACGCCGGTGGGGTCGAGGCTGGCCACGTCGTGCCCCAGCGGCAGCAGCAGGCCCAGGCCCGCGATGGCCAATGCGATCCAGAGGTAGTCGACGCCTCGGCGCGAGCTGAAGAAGGCCACAGCCAATGGCCCACTGAACTCGATGGCGACTGCCACGCCAAACGGGATGGTGCGCAGCGACTGGTAGAACATCAGGTTCATGCAGCCCAGCGCGATGCCGTAGCGCACCAGGCTTTTCGCGTCGGCGCGGGTGGTGGTCCAGCGCCAGGGACGCCAGATCAGCAACAGCAACAGCGCCGAAAAGCCCACTCGCAACGCGGTGGTCCCCAGCGAACCCACTTGCGGGAACAGTTGCTTGGCGAACGAAGTGCCGATACCCAGCGCCACCACCGAGCCGAGCACGGCGAGCAGGGGCACGGCCTGTGCCCAGCGAGGCGAAGTCACTCTGATTTCAGACCAGGGCGACGGTGAACCGGGCGATGACAGGCTTGGTGTCGGGGCGCACGCCGCGCCACCACTCGAAGGCTTCGGCGGCTTGTTCGACCAGCATGCCCACACCGTCGGCGATGTGTTTGGCGCCCCGCGCCTGCGCCTGTTTCAGAAACGGCGTGAGGCCTTTGCCGTAGACCAGGTCGTAGGCCAGCGCACCGGGCCGGTACACGCCCGCCGGGAGCGACAACTCGTCCTGGGACAGGCCGGTGGAGGTGGCGTTGAGCACCACGTCGAACGATTCACCGGCCAGGTCTTCATAACCCCCGGTTTGCAGGCTCGCATGCGCCGCGAAATCGGCCCTCAGCCCATGCGCCTTGTCGGCGCTGCGGTTGGCCACGACGAGCAGGGCCGGCTTCTGCGCCGCGATCGGCAGGATGGCGCCGCGCGTGGCGCCGCCCGCGCCGCAGATCAGC
>JBIIQD010000351.1:0-3859 GCA_044342265.1 Hydrogenophaga sp.
AGCCCGTCCGCTTAAGACTGCGCAACACCTCAGCGAGGTGAACCCGGTCCCGCACCGTGATCGAAAACCGGATGTCGGTCGCCGTTTGCGCGGGCTCATCGCCCATGTCCACATGGGTGATGTCGGCCTCAGCGGCCGCAATCGCTGAAGCCACCCGGGCCAGCACGCCTTTGCCATTGGTCACGGTGACCAACACGGTGGTCTCGAACGGGCGCACCTGTTCGTCCGACCACTCAACCTGCAGGAAACGCTCGCCATCGCGTGCCAGAAGACGCCGACCCGTGGGACAGTCGTCAGAGTGCACGATCAAGCCCTCGCCTCGGCCGAGATAGCCCACGATGCGATCGCCGGGGATGGGTTGGCAACAGCGGGCGTATTGCACCGACAGGCCCTCGCTGCCATCGAGGCTGACGACGCCCTGGGACACCGATTCGTCTTCGCCAGCGGCGTAACGTTCGGTGCTGATCAGCACCGTGTCTGGCTTCAGACCTGTCTCGGAAAGCAGCACGGCCAGTTTCTTGCCCACCATGCTCGCGATGCGTTTGCCCATGCCAATATCGGCGAGCAGCTCTTCCCGAGATTTGTTGCCTGAGAACCGCAACAGCTTGTCCCAGGTGGCTTTGTGTTCTCCGCTTTCGCTGGGAAGACTGGCGATACCTTCTGAGCGCAGCGCCTGCGCCAGCATCCGTTCACCCAGCTCATGGGCCTTTTCCTGGGCCAGGGTCTTGAGATGATGTCGGATCTTCGAACGCGCACGCCCGGTCTTCACGAAAGAGAGCCAGGCCGGGTTGGGCTCGGCGGAGTCATTGGTGACCACCTCGACCACATCGCCGTTGGACAGCTCGGTGCGCAGCGGCCTTTGTTCGCCATTGATGCGGGCCGACACCGCCCGGTTGCCCACGCCGCTGTGGATGGCATAGGCGAAGTCCATCACCGTGGCGCCTCGGGGCAGCGCCATGATCTTGCTTTGTGGCGTGAACACGTAGACCGCATCGGGGAACAGGTCGATCTTGATGTGGTCCCAGAACTCGCTGGCGTCGTGTGTTTCCTGCTGTATGTCCAGCAGCGATTGCAGCCACTGAGTGCCCAGGCTCTGCGAGGTGTCGCTGTTGGGTTCGCTGGCCTTGTAGAGCCAATGGGCCGCCACACCGGACTCAGCCACCACGTCCATGGCATGGGTGCGCAGCTGGAATTCGATGTTGGTGCCAAAAGGTCCAATCAGAGTGGTGTGCAAAGACTGGTAGCCATTGACCTTGGGAATGGCGACATAGTCGCGGAACTTGCCTGGCACAGGTTTGTAAAGCTGGTGCAGCAGCCCCAGGCCGGTGTAGCAGTCTGTTAAATGGGGAACGACGATGCGAAAGCCATAAATGTCGGTGACCTGCGAGAACGAGAGGTGCTTGCTGTCCATCTTGC
This sequence comes from Hydrogenophaga sp., assembly GCA_044342265.1. Classification (GTDB taxonomy): domain Bacteria; phylum Pseudomonadota; class Gammaproteobacteria; order Burkholderiales; family Burkholderiaceae_C; genus Hydrogenophaga. The sequence goes on from JBIIQD010000351.1 coordinate 1,417, forward strand.
GGTAGACCGAGTACAGCGTCTTTTCCCGACCGACAATGCGCATCTGCATCCCATGGCGTTGAAAAGTGCCTTCCACTTCCTTTTGCACCCGGGAGATCAGATCTCTGCGGCGTGTGCGCGATTTGTTCAATGCCTTGGAAAGGATGTCGTAGCGCCACGGGTGCAGGAAACGAAACGCCAGGTCTTGCAGCTCCCGATAGGTGAAGTTGAGGCCCAGCCGGTGCGCGATAGGTGCGTAAATCTCCAGCGTCTCGCTGCTGATGCGCTGCCATTTGTCGCGCGGCATGTCGCCCATGGTGCGCATGTTGTGCGTCCGGTCGGCGAGCTTGATGAGGATGACCCTGACGTCCTTGGCCATCGCCAGCAGCATCTTTCGGAACGACTCTGACTGGTTCTGTTCCCGCGTATTGAACGCGAGTTTCTCCAGTTTGGTCAGACCATCGACCAGATCGGCCACCGGTGCGCCAAAGCGTTCAACCAGTTCCGTCTTGCTGATGCCGCAGTCCTCCATGGCGTCGTGCATCAGCGCTGCCATCAGTGCCTGCGCATCGAGTTTCCATTCGGCGCACTGGGCCGCCACCGCAATCGGGTGTGTGATGTAGGGCTCACCGTTCTTGCGCAACTGTCCCAGGTGGGCTTCGTCGGCAAAACGGTAGGCGCGCCGGATGTGGTCAATGTCGTCCGCACCAAGGTAGTCCAGACGGCCGAGCAAAGCGGCAAAGCTGGCAGCCGCTGCATTGGCGGCGGGGTGAGCCAGCGGTGCTTTGGCCGAGCGTTTGGTGGACTCAACGTTGAGGATCATGCCCTAACTGTAGCGCGAGAAGCGCACCAGCGCTGGGCTCGGCGCTCAGCGCGCGGGTGGCATCAGGATCGTAGGGTGGGCTTCGGCCAGCTTTTCGGGATAGTCTAGGCTGTAGTGAAGCCCGCGGCTTTCGGGACGCAGCATCGCCGACATCACGATCAGGTCAGCGACCTGGACCAGATTGCGCAGCTCCAGCAGGTCGCGGGTGACATGGAACTGGGCGTAAAACTCCTGGATTTCGCCCTGCAGCAAGGCAATGCGGTGCGCCGCACGCTCCAGTCGCTTGTTGGTGCGCACGATACCCACATAGTCCCACATGAAGCGACGCAGTTCGTCCCAGTTGTGCGAAATCACCACCTGCTCGTCGGCATCCGTGACGCGGCTGGCGTCCCACATAGGAACGGTGAGCACGGGCGCGGCGACATCGATCTGGATGGCTTTCACAGCCGCCTGGGCGAATACCATGCACTCGACCAGCGAGTTGCTGGCCAGGCGGTTGGCGCCGTGCAGGCCGGTGCAGGTGGTTTCGCCGACCGCATACAGACCGCCAATGTCGGTGCGCCCCGCCAGGTCGGTCACCACACCCCCGCAGGTGTAGTGTGCTGCTGGCACCACCGGGATCGGCTCTTTCGTGATGTCGATACCCAGCTCGGCGCAGCGTGCCAGTATGTTGGGAAAGTGTTCCTGAATGAAGGCTGGACTTTGGTGCGAGATGTCCAGGTGCACGCAGTCCAGACCGTGCTTCTTCATCTCGAAGTCGATGGCCCGGGCGACGATGTCGCGCGGCGCCAGTTCAGCGCGCGGGTCGTGATCGGGCATGAAGCGGTGGCTGCCCAGGTGCGGTGGCAGCAACAGCCGGCCTCCCTCGCCGCGCACCGCCTCGGTGATCAGGAAATTCTTGACGTGCGGGTGGTACAGACAGGTTGGGTGGAACTGAATGAACTCCATGTTGGCTACCCGGCATCCCGCCCGCCAGCCTGCTGCAATGCCGTCTCCGGTGGCGGTATCAGGGTTGGTGGTGTAGAGGTACACCTTGCCAGCGCCACCCGTGGCCAGGATGGTGTGGGCGGCATGGTAGGTCTCCACCTCGTCCCGCTCGACGTCCAGCACATACGCGCCGTGACACCGCAGCGTTCCCTCGCCGGCCTTGTGATCGGGCAGTTTGGCGTCGGTGATCAGGTCCACCAGCATGTGATTCTCGAAGAATGTGATGCCGGGCGTCTTGCGCGCCAGGGCGCTGAGGGTCTTTTGTACGGCAGCGCCAGTGGCGTCGGTGGCGTGAACAATGCGGCGGTGGGTGTGGCCGCCCTCGCGGGTCAGGTGAAGTTCGCCGTTTTCAGTGGAGAACGGCACACCCAGTTCCCGCAGCCAGGCGATCGCAGCCGGTGCATTTTCCACGGTGAACTGCGTGGCTTCCAGGTCGCACAGACCAGCGCCCGCCACCAGCGTGTCGTCCACGTGGGAGGCATAGCTGTCACCCTCCGCAAGCACGGCCGCGATGCCGCCCTGTGCCCAGTTGCTGGAGCCATCGGAAATACCGCGCTTGGTCACGACCGCCACTCGGTGGGTGGCCGCCAGTTTGAGTGCCGCGGTCAGACCGGCCAGGCCGCTGCCAATGATGAGGACGTCGAAGGAATGGGT
>JBIIQD010000352.1:0-3848 GCA_044342265.1 Hydrogenophaga sp.
TTGCGACCATAGGCGAGATCGGCACCTCGGTGCGGACAGTCGCGGTCGAGCAACCCGAACTGGCCCTGCGCATCCCTAAACAAAACAAGGTCTTGCCCCAGCAGGCGCACCGCCTTGACCGGTCGGATCGCCATCGACGGATCCAGCGCCGGATCGAACTCGTCGAGCATGGCCACGGGTTGCCAATACCGACGAAGCAGTTCACCACCGGGGGTGCCGGTGCCCACCTGGGTCAGGCGCTGGTTCTGTTCGGCTTTCATGGACGACGTTCCAACATGTTTTGATGCGACGTTAACCGATTTCCAACCACGCGGGCTCGTTCTTGTGACGGCGCAAGGGCTCGGGGCAAAGGATCTGCGGTCCTGGGCCATGACGTGATATTGCTGGACATGAAGCTTGTCTTCGCGGTGTGGCTTGGCGATTGATTTCAGCCAACGTTATCCTTGCAGCATGAAGCTCTACAACTACTTTCGTTCTTCGGCGTCTTTCCGAGTCCGCATCGCCCTGGCGCTCAAGGGCCTGCCCTATGAGTACGTACCAGTGCACCTGGCCAAAGGAGAGCACAAAACGCCTGGCTACGGCGAAGTGGCCGCCGACCAATTGGTGCCGTTGCTCGAACTGGACGATGGCACACGGCTGTCGCAGTCGATGGCCATCATCGAGTACCTGGACGAGACCCACCCGGAACCAGCGCTGGTGCCCAGGAATGTCTTGGCTCGGGCACGTGTGCGGGCACTGGCCCAGTCCATCGCCTGCGAAATCCACCCCGTCAACAACCTGCGTGTGCTGAAGTACCTTTCCAAAGAACTGAAGCTGGACGAAGAGACCAAAAACACTTGGTACCGCCACTGGGTGCGCGCTGGGCTGGAGTCGTTTGAACGGCAGCTGCAACAGCTGCCGGCCTCGCGCTTTTGCCACGGCGAAACACCCACCCTCGCCGACTGTTGCCTGGTGCCGCAGATATTCAATGGCCAGCGCTTCAACACCCCTCTGGATGGTCTGCCACGCACCATGGCGGCTTTTGAAGCCTGCATGTCCCTGTCGGCGTTTGAGCAGTCGCAACCCTCGGCCTGCCCCGACCACGAGGCCTGATGACTCTGCCTTCTGACTGGCTGGTTCCCGACTGGCCCGCCCCTGCTGGTGTGCGTGCGGTATTCACCTCGCGCCTAGGCGGCGTATCGGCGTCACCCTACGACAGCTTCAACCTCGGTGACCATGTCAAGGATGACCCTTTGGCGGTGGCAGTGAACCGCGAGCGCCTGCACGTTTGGACGGGAGCACGCACGGTATTTCTCCATCAGGTGCATGGGATTGACGTGTTGAAGCTGCAGCAAAACACACCTGATGGTGTGGTGGCCGATGCTTGTGTTTCGGACCAGCGCGGCTTGGCCTGCACTGTGATGGTGGCGGACTGCCTGCCAGTGTTGTGGTGCCATGGCGACGGAGCAAAGGTTGCAGCCGCGCATGCGGGCTGGCGCGGGCTGGTGGGCGAGGGCGGTCGGGGCGTTTTGGAGACAACGTTTGACACCCTGGTGGCAGGTCAGTCGAAAAAAGAGAAGGCCCAGTCCGCCAAGGGAATGCTGGTCTGGCTCGGTCCCTGCATCGGGTCAACCGTTTTTGAAGTGGGTTCGGAGGTTCGTGAAGCTTTTGTTGACCGATCGCCAGGGGTCTCGGATTGCTTTCAGGCCTTGTCGCTGCCAGGCAAATACCTGGCCGACCTCGGTGCCTTGGCGCGGCGCCAACTGGCTGCCTTGGGCATTGATCAGGTCTACGGCAACGACGGCAGTCAAGCCTGGTGCACCGTCACGCAGTCATCCAGGTTCTTTTCGCATCGGCGTGACGCCGCTCGCCTGGGAGGTACTGGTCGCATGGCCGCCTGCATCTGGAAGGTCTGAGGGAGACCCTTGTGCTTTGCCGCTGCATACTTTGGGTTCAACGACCTCGACGGGTGGTTCTGTGTAGCCTTGGACTTTTTCCTCTGACGCCTCGAGTTCACGAATGGCTTTGCGCCGTTGTGGCGCAAGCATCAGGTAAACCACCAATGAGAGCGGCAATAAACCGTAAAGAATAAAGGTCACAATGGCCCCAAGAAGCGAGCCGTTGGTGCCGGTGGCCTCGACCACCGACATCATCAGAACCACGTACAGCCAAGCGATTACAACCAGATACATAGCGATCTGCGACCGGTAAGTTTGTTGTCAGTTTGGTGGAAGGCAGCAAACTGATACTAGGGAAAACCCGGTAATCTCCTGCAAAGAGGGAGATGATAAGCCGCAGGACCATACAGGAGACAAGCATGACATCTGGTCAACCACCCCAGCCCGATTGGCTGCAAGCCGCCGAGCAGTTTCAGAAACAGCTTATCCAGCAATGGACGCAAGCCGCCCAGGCTTTCCCGGGCGCCGCCCAAGCCCAGCCCACTCCCGCCGATCCATTCGCTGCATTCAAGACCTTTATGCCGCAAGCGGGTGCGGCCAGCCCATTTGGCATGGCGATGCCGCAGATGGGTACTCTGCCTGGCATGGGCGATCTGTTTCACCAAGTTGCCGGTCAGCCCGTGAGCTTTGATTCCGCCACCGTGCTGGAGATTCAGAACCAGTACCTCAAAGACGTGGCCGTTCTGTGGAACCAGGGCGCCGCAGCGCAGCCCAAGGGTGACCGGAGATTTGCCAACGAAGCCTGGGCCAGCAATCCGATGGCTGCGTACGCCGCATCGGTCTATCTGCTCAATGCCCGCACACTGATGGCCCTGGCCGATGCGGTCGAAGGCGACGCCAAGACCCGCACGCGGGTTCGCTTTGCGGTGCAGCAGTGGATCGATGCCAGCGCGCCGAGCAATTTCCTGGTCTTCAACGCCGAGGCTCAAAAGAAAGCCATCGACACGCAGGGCGAGAGCATCGCCAAGGGCGTGGCCAATCTGCTGCACGACATCAAGCAAGGCCATGTATCGATGACGGACGAGAGCGTGTTCGAGGTCGGCAAGAACGTGGCCACCACCGAAGGCGCCGTGGTGTTCGAGAACGAGCTGTTTCAGCTCATCGAATACAAGCCGCTCACCGCCAAGGTCTACGAGCGTCCTTTTCTGCTGGTGCCGCCCTGCATCAACAAGTTCTACATCCTGGATCTGCAGCCCGCGAATTCATTGATCCGGTACTGCGTCGAGCAGGGCCATCGCACCTTCGTGGTGAGCTGGCGCAACCCTGACGAGTCGATGTCTGGCATGACTTGGGACAACTACATCGAGGACGCCGTCATCAAGGCCATCGGCGTCACGCAAGACATCACCGGCGCGCCCACCATCAACGCGCTGGGTTTCTGCGTGGGCGGCACCATGCTCAGCAACGCGCTGGCCGTGCTGGCAGCGCGTGGTGAATCGCCGGTCAACAGCGCCACCTTCCTCACCACGCTGATCGATTTCACCGACACCGGCATCCTCGATGTGTTCATCGACGAAGCCTTCGTGAAGATGCGCGAGATGCAGTTCGCCCAGGGTGGCCTCATGCCTGGGCGCGACCTGGCCACGACGTTCAGCTTCCTGCGTCCAAATGATCTGGTGTGGAACTATGTGGTGGGCAACTACCTGAAAGGCGAGTCGCCGCCACCGTTCGATCTGTTGTACTGGAACTCCGACGCGACCAACCTGCCCGGCCCGTACTACGCCTGGTACCTGCGCAACATGTACCTGGAGAACAACATCGTCAAGCCAGGCAAGACCACGGTCTGCGGCGAGAAGATCGATTTCCGCAAGGTCAAGATCCCGGTCTACCTATACGGCTCGCGCGAAGATCACATCGTGCCGATTGGGGGCGCCTACGCCAGCACGCAGGTGTTCCCGGGCAAGAAGCGTT
>JBIIQD010000353.1:0-3840 GCA_044342265.1 Hydrogenophaga sp.
ACGGCTTCGAGGGGCGCAAGGTGCACACGCCCCACCTCGACCTCATGGCGCAGCAGGGCACGCGCTTCTCGGCCTGCATCACCCCGAATGTGGTGTGCATGCCGGCGCGCTGCTCGGTGCTCACCGGTCTGCTGCCCCTGACGCATGGGGTTCACGACAACGGCATCGATCTGGACGAAGACCTCGCGGAACGGGGTTTTGCCGGCAGCCTCGGGCGCGGTGGCTACCGCACCCGCTTTGTGGGCAAGGCGCATTTCTCCAGCAACCATTCGTACGGCAACCGCCCGACGGGGCGCTGCGAGAACGTCCCGAGCGCCCCGCAGTTCGGCCCGGACTGGCAGGGTCCTTACATGGGCTTCGAGCGGGTGGAGCTGATGCAGCTGGGGCACAACTACTGGCTGCCCGACCCGCCGCCGGGCGGCCTGCACTACGAACGCTGGTACCACGCCGACGGCCTGGGGCCGCTCAAGGACGCGCTGTACCGGCAGCACCACGGGTCGCCAGTGAGCGCCGCGCAGACGCATGCCAGCGCGCTGCCCACCGCATGGCACAACAGCACCTGGGTCGGTGACCGCACGGTGGAGATGCTGCGCGAGCAGGGTCGGCGCGAACGGGCCGGCGACGCGGCCCCGCTGTGCGCCTGGGTGTCCTTTGCCGATCCGCACCATCCCTTTGACGCGCCGCTGCCATGGAGCCTGCTGCACCGTCCGGAAGACGTGGACCTGCCGCCGCACCGGCAGCGCGACCTGGAGCGACGCCCCTGGTGGCACCGCGCCGCGCTGGAGAACACGCCGGGCGGCACCCCGGAGACGCGCAAGATCCGTGAAGAATATTCGCGCATCGGCCCGCAGACCGACACCCAGTTGCGGGAGATCATCGCCAACTACTACGGAATGATTTCGCTCATCGACCACCAGTTCGGCCGCATCCAGAACGCGCTGCGCGAAGAAGGGCTGCTGGACCACACCCTGCTGGTGTTCACCTCGGACCATGGCGAGTGGCTCGGTGATCACGGCCTGATGCTCAAGGGACCCATGCACTACGAAGGCGTGATGCGCGTGGGGCTGCTCGCACAGGGCCCCGGTGTGCCCGCGGGGCGGGTGGTGAGCGATCCGGTGTCCACGCTGGACCTGGCCGCCACCTTCGGCGATTACGCCAGCACGCCGGTGGCCTCGGCCGCCCACAGCCGCAGCCTGCGCCCGCTGATCGAAGGCCAGCCCGGCGCAGCGCGCGACCACTCACTCAACGAGTGGCGCCTGGGCGAATCGCGCTGCGGCGTGGTCCTGGACCTGCGGACGGTGCGCACCCGCGACGCCAAGCTGACGCTGGAACTGGGCAGCGGCGCCGGCGAGTTGTACGACCTGGCCAGCGACCCCTTCGAATGCGAAAACCGCTTCGACGACCCCGCCTGCCGTGGACTGCGCCAGGAACTGACCGACCGGCTCATGGCGCGTCCGCCCGACATCCGCGCCGAGCCGGGCGCACCGGTCGGTCCCGCCTGAAGGAAGAACCTGTGCACTTTGCGCCATGCAACAACCTGGTCATCATGACCGACGAGCAGGACGGTCTGGCCATGGGCTGCGCCGGCCACCCCTTCGTGCGCTCGCCGCACATGGATGCGCTGGCCGCCCGGGGCACACGCTTCGCGCAGGCGTTCACCCCGTCGCCGATCTGTGTGCCCGCGCGCGCCGCCTTTGCCACCGGCCGCTGGGTGCACCAGATCGGCTACTGGGACAACGCCATGGGTTACGACGGCCGGGTGCCGGGCTGGGGGCATGCCCTGCAGGCGGCCGGGCAGCGGGTGGAATCCATCGGCAAGCTGCACTACGCCAACGCCGAGGCGCCGACCGGGTTCGACCGCCAGCACAGCCCTCTGCATCTGGCCGGCGGTGTCGGCCAGGTCTGGGGCTCGGTGCGTGACCCGATGCCCGATGAACCCCGGCCGTCGCAGCTGTTCGGGGAACTCGGACCGGGCCAGAGCCGCTACAACGACTACGACACCGCCAGCGCCGACCAGGCCATCCGCTGGCTGCAGGACCGCGCTGACCGTCCGGACGACCGGCCGTGGACGCTGTACGTCGGCCTGGTGGCGCCGCACTTCCCGCTGGTCGTGCCACAGCGCTTTCTCGACCACATCGACATGGAGTCCCTGCCGCTGCCACGCCTGCATCCCCTGGATGGCTTTGAGCGCCATCCCTGGGTGCAGCGCCACGCGGACTTCTACGACTGCGACGCCGAGCTCGGTACGCCCGAACGGCGCCGCCTCGCGCTGGCCTGCTATTTCGCGCTGATCGGGTTCATCGACGAGCAGCTGGGGCGCATCCTGGGTGCCCTGCACGAGACCGGACTGGAGACCTCCACCCGCGTGGTTTTCACCAGCGACCATGGCGACAACCAGGGTGCCCGCGGGCTGTGGAACAAGTCGACGCTGTACCGGGAGGCCGTCCAGGTGCCCATGGTGATTGCAGGTCCCCAGGTGCCACAGGGGCGTGTCTGCCAGACCGCGGTGAACCTGATCGACATTGCTCCGACCCTGGTCCAGGGAGCGGGTCTGGCCGTTCCCGAGGGGTTCTCTGGTCGCTCGTTGCTGGAGGTGGCCTGCGAGCCCGATGACCTCGATCGTGTGGCCTTCAGCGAGTACCACGCGGTTGGGTCACCCGCCGGAGCCTACATGTTGCGACAGGGGCGCTGGGCGTACCACCACTACGTCGGTTTCGAGCCTGAGCTCTTTGACCTTGCCCGCGATCCGCTGCAGGAGCAGAACCTGGCGGGGCTGGCGGCGCACCGGGCGGTGCAGGTCCACCTGGAGACCTTGTTGCGCGGGTGGCTTGATCCGGAGGGCGTCGACCGCCAGGCCAAGGAGGAGCAGAACCGGTTGGTGCAGCGGATGGGAGGGCGCGAGGCGGCGCTGCGCATGGGCCCGCAAGGCGCAAGTCCAGCGCCTGTTTCCTAGGCGCCTACCGAGTTAACGCTGGCCAGCAGGCCTTCGGCCTTGCTCGGGGGCTTGTAGCCTGATGGCAGCGACATGCCGCCCGCGGCTCGACCGGTGTGGGCCTGTTCGCCCAGGCCGGCATGGATGTCGGTGGTGCGATAGCGATCTCGCAGGATCTGGGCCCTCTTGGTCAATTCGGTGTGCTCCGCAATGCGAGACTGATATCGGTGCAACACCAGATGGGCAGACTCGATGATCTTGGCATTGAGCGTCCGCTCGCCATCTTCCAGCAGCCTGACCACAGCGGCTTGCGGATCGCCCTTGAGGCTCAACGACATCGCCTCTTCGGTCAGCTTGAGTACCAGCGTGTGGGCATTGCGCACCCGGTTGATGAAATCCTGGCGGCCGACGGCGGCGCAGGCCAACAGCTCGGTCAACGCTCGGCTGGTGCAGAAGCGCAGCGACATGGTGTCAACCGCTGCGTCGACCTCGTAGAGCTGGATCGACCGCATTGCCAGTCTCGTCATCAGCGCAAGCAAGTTGCAGGCCGCCTCGAAGTCGAACGAGGGCAGGTGAATGGTCTTGGCCATCCTGCGCACTTCTTCCAGCGCCTGAGCGGTCTGGTATTCCTGAATCGCGATCAGCGCCTCGATCACTTCCAACAGCCGCAACGGTCGAGGGTTGTCCGGGAGGCGGTCCCGAATGTGCTCCATGTGCTCGCGACAGCGGTGCAGGCCTTTGTGTTCGTTGTTGTCCAGCCGGGCAAAAGCCAGCAGCACCAGGGCCTGTGGGTCATACAGCTTGGAGTCCAGCCCAATGCGGGTGGCTCGGTCGAGCAGCTCGATGCCCTCCTCGCGCTCGCCAGCGTACCAGGCCATCATGCCGTGTTTGAGCAGGCGATTGACCGA
>JBIIQD010000354.1:0-3834 GCA_044342265.1 Hydrogenophaga sp.
CGCGTGAGGCTCAGTCGCGGTAGGACGCCAGCGCCTTGGCCAGGTCTTGGTATTCCTCGCAACCGGTGCCGCCGCACAGGGTTTTGAGGGTGTCGAGGTGTTCGCGGGCCTTGGCAGGCTGTTTGTTCATGAGGTAGGCCTCGCCGATGTACTCGTGGGCGCCGCGGTGCTTGGGGTCAATGCTCAGGGCCTGGCGGTAGTGATCGAAGGCTTTGTCCAGGTCGGGCTTGGCCTGTTTGCGGTAGGCAAAGCCCAGCAGGTTGTGCAGGTCGGCGTTGCGGTTGAGCTTGGGTTGCTGGGCTTTGAGGAGATCGAGGGCCTGGGTCCATTGTTTGGCGGCAATGGCTTGGCGGGCGGGTGCCAGCGGATCGGCCGGGGCCGCAGCGGCGGCGGGCTCAGGCATGTTGGACGGGGTGTCTGCCGCGAGGGCGGGGGTCAGGCCAGCGGTGATCAAAGCGGCCAGGGTGAGTAGAACTTGGATTCGCATGGCGAGGCTCCTGGTGTGTGCCGGACTTGGCATGGGCGGTATTGTGGCGGAGGCGACTGGGCAACACGATGACGGCGCGGCGCCAACCATGGAGCAAGCGGGATAATCAGCGCTCCCCCACGACGCCCGCAGCGGACACCCCCATGAGCTTTGCCCCTTTGCAGAACGACACTTTCTTGCGCGCCTGCCTGCGCCAGGCCACCGAGCACACGCCGGTGTGGTTGATGCGCCAGGCCGGGCGCTATTTGCCCGAGTACTGCGCCACGCGGGCCAAGGCGGGTTCGTTCATGGGGCTGGCCACCAACGTGGATTACGCGACCGAGGTGACGCTGCAGCCGCTGGAGCGTTATGCGCTGGACGCGGCGATTCTGTTCAGCGACATCCTGACGGTGCCGGACGCGATGGGCCTGGGCTTGTCGTTTGCGCAGGGCGAAGGGCCGAAGTTTGCCAAGACGGTGCGCACCGAGGCCGATGTGGCCACGCTGGCCGTGCCCGACATGGAGAAGCTGCGTTATGTGTTCGACGCGGTGACCAGCATCCGCAAGGCGCTCAACGGCCGGGTGCCGCTAATCGGTTTTTCGGGCAGCCCCTGGACGCTGGCCTGCTACATGGTGGAGGGCGGTGGCTCGGACGATTACCGCGCGGTCAAGAGCCTGATGTACAGCCGCCCGGATTTGATGCACCGCATGCTGGCGATCAACGCGGACTCGGTGGCCGCCTACCTGAACGCGCAGATTGACGCGGGCGCGCAGGCGGTGATGGTGTTCGACAGCTGGGGCGGTGTGATGGCCGACGGCAAGTTTCAGGCCTTCAGCCTGGCCTACACCAAGCGCGTGCTGGCGCAGCTGCAGCGCGAGAAAGACGGCGTGAAGATTCCGCGCATTGTGTTCACCAAGGGCGGCGGGCTGTGGCTGGACGACATGAAAGACCTGGACTGCGAGGCCCTGGGCCTGGACTGGACGGTGAACCTGGCCAAGGCGCGCGCGCTGGTGGGCGAAGGCGCTTCGGCCAAAGCGCTGCAGGGCAACATCGACCCGAACGTGCTGTTTGCGCCGCCCGAGGCGATTGACCGCGAAGTGGCCGCCGTGATCGACAGCTTTGGCACGCCGCACCAGGGCGCGGGCACCGGGCCCACGCACATCTTCAACCTGGGCCACGGCATCAGCCAATACACGCCGCCCGAGCATGTCAAGGTCCTGGTGGACGCGGTGCACGCCCATTCCAGGCGCATCCGCGCGAGGTCTTAGGACTTCAATCGGGCTGCAAGCCGCGCCAGGCCTTGCGGAGCGTGATCAAAGTCCGCTGTCAAGCCGCTGGCGAGAAAAATATTCGAAAAAAAGCGCTTGACACACTTTGGTTATGCACAAAATTTTTGTTGCGGTGCGATAGGTGCTTTTTGTAACGTTCGCTGAGTACCCTGTTCGGGTGATCCCGGTAAGTTGTTGATTTTGTTCGGATTTGTGGCCTGCTGTTTTAGCGGGCAGTTTAAGAAAACCCTTGATTTACAAGGGTTCCGACGCGCTGAAACGCACCTATCAACAAAGTTATCCACAGAAAGTCTGGACAGCGGCGGAAGACATGACAAATCAATGACTTACCCGGTTTTCCGACAGTTCAACTGAGGAAAAAGCGCCAAATATGCCTACCTGGTGCAGCGTTGTCGTCGCGACCCCGGCCCACAGCGGTTTGGGGCCCGCGCTGAGCTACCGAAGTGAGTTGTCGCTCGCACCGGGCACGTTGGTGCGGGTGCCGCTGGGCGCGCGCGAGGTGCTGGGTGTGGTCTGGGATGGCCAGGACGGGCCACCACCAGGCCTGGACGAATCACAGGGTAAACCCGTGCTCGGAGCGTTGGAGGGGCTGCTGCCGCTGAACCCGGCCTGGCGACAGTTGATCCAGTTTGCGGCGCGCTATTACCAGCGCGGTCTGGGCGAGGTGGCGCTGGCGGCGCTGCCGCCACAGCTGAAGGAGCTGGACGCGGCGCAGTTGGCGCGCCGGCTCAAGCGCCATGCCAAGGCCTCGGCCTTTGAAGACGCAGCGACCGGCGTCTCGGCGGTGTTTCCGCCATCAAGCCTGGAGCAGGCGGCGGTGCTGGCCGAGCTGCCCATCACCCAGGCGCCGGTCTTGTTGTATGGCGCAACGGGCAGTGGCAAGACCGAGGTCTACCTGCGCGCGACCGAGGACGCGCTGGCCAGCGACCCGGCGGCGCAGGCGCTGATCATGGTGCCGGAGATCAACCTCACGCCGCAGCTGGAAGCACGATTTCAAGAGCGTTTCGGCGCCCGCTTTGGCGAGGCTGCGGTGGTGGCCATGCACAGCGGCATGACGCCGGCACAGCGGCTGTCCAGCTGGCTGGCGGCGCACAGCGGCGCGGCGCGCATCGTGCTGGGCACGCGCATGGCGGTGTTTGCCAGCCTGCCGGGGCTGCGCCTGATCGTGGTCGACGAAGAGCACGACCCGAGCTACAAGAGCCAGGACGGCGCGCGTTACTCGGCGCGCGATCTGGCGGTGTACCGCGCGAAGGTCGAAAGCGAGGCGCTTTCGGCGCAAGGTCAGCGCTGCCAGGTGATGCTGGGCTCGGCCACGCCGTCGCTGGAGAGCTGGCACGCCGCCGAGCTGGGGCGCTACCGACGGCTGGATATGCCCGCGCGCATCGGCGGCGGCGCGTTGCCGACGCTGCGCTTGGTCGACATGAACCACCAGCCCAAGGGCGCGAGCATCGCGCCACCGCTGCTGGCGGCGATGCAGGAGCGCATCGCGCGTGGCGAGCAATGTCTGGTGTTGCTGAACCGGCGCGGCTATGCACCAGTGCTGTCGTGTGGCGCCTGCGACTGGAAGAGCCAGTGTCCGAACTGCAGCGCGTACCGTGTGTTCCACAAGCTTGACCGCACGCTGAGATGCCATCACTGCGGCCTGAGCTCGCGCGTGCCGCGCGCCTGCCCGGACTGCGGCAACCTGGACATTGCGCCGGTGGGGCGCGGCACCGAGCAGATCGAGGAACAGCTCGGCGGTCTGCTGGTCGATGTGAAGCGGCCTGATGGCCAGCCGGCCAAGGTCGCGCGCATGGACGCCGACACGACGCGGCTCAAGGGCAGCCTGGAGCAGCAGCTGGCAGCACTGCACAGCGGCGAGGTCGATGTGCTGGTGGGCACGCAGATGGTCGCCAAAGGCCACGACTTCCGGCGCATCACGCTGGTCGCAAGCATCAACGCCGACGCCGCCCTGTTCGCCAGCGACCACCGCGCGGCCGAGCGGCTTTTTGCGCTGCTGATGCAGGCAGCCGGGCGCGCGGGGCGCGACGCGGCGCACGCGGGGGCGAGCGAAATGTGGGTGCAGACCTGGCATCCGGC
>JBIIQD010000355.1:0-3833 GCA_044342265.1 Hydrogenophaga sp.
AGACAGTGGTGCAGGTGCCGCAACCCACGCAGAGGTTGGGGTTGACGACGATCTGGTTGCGCTTGAGGTCGCTGCTGATGGCCGACGCCGAGCACACGTCGACACAGGCGTTGCAGCCCACGCTCTGATTGCGGCCATGGGCGCAGATTTTCTGCTTGTAGGTAAAGAACTTGGGCTTCTCGAACTCGCCCACCAGGTCGCGCAGTTGCGTGACCGCGCGCACCTGGGCCATGGCATCGGCGGCAGGCGACAGGTGCACATAGCCCTGCGGCAGCGCGTGCTGGGTAAATCCGGGTGCGGCGCGCAGGTCAAGCACCAGGTCAAACTTCTCCTCTCGCTCTTGCGCATCGCGCTGGAAGTTGATGGCGCCAACGGCTTCACAGGCCTTGACGCAAGCGCGGTGGGACTTGCACAGCGACAGGTCCACCTGGTAGTCCAGACCGATGGCGCCTTCGGGGCAGGCGGCCACGCAGGCGTTGCAGCGGGTGCAGAGGTCGAGGTCGATCGGGTTGCTGGCGCTCACCGTCACGTCGAACGCGCCGAGCCAGCCTCGCAGGCTTTTCAGTTGCCCGGCGAGCACCGGGTACTGGCGCGCCTGCATGCCGCTGCCGCCGGTGGGCAGCAGGGTCACATCGAGCGCGTCGTTCACCAGCGCGGCCATGGCCTCGGCCTGCTCCAGCGGGCCGATGATGAGCAGGCGGCCTTCGCTCTTGTAGGTGACCGTGGGCACGGGCTCGGCCTCGGGAAGACGCGCTAACGCCAGCAGGGCTGCGATCTTGGGCGTGGCCTGCGCGCCGCCGCGGCCCCAGCCGCCGGTCTCGCGAATGTTCACAAAGCGGATCGGCCGCACCTCCAGGTCCACCGCGCCTTCGGTCTGGGCCGAGAGTTCGTTGAACAAGCGGCGTTCCTGCGTGCAGGCCACCACCAGGTCGTCGCCGCTGCGGGTGGCGCGCTGAAAGGCGGGCGCGTCGCGGCGGCACAGCGTGGTGTGCAGGGTCAGGTCTTCATCCAGCGCCTGCCCCAGGGCCTTGGGGTCCAGGGGCATGGTCTGGTTGCAGTTGCAGATCAGCGTGGTCATCGTGGGGCGTCTCTTCGGGTTCTGCCGCGTCTGGTGCGCGGGCTTGTTCGGGTGTGGGTTCGACCGGCAAGGTTTCGACGTTTTGGGGCACGGGCTGGGCGAGCGGGGCTGCCTTCTTCTTGTCCTGCTCTTCGGGATCGTCCACCAGTTTCAGAAACTGGGCGCTGACCATCTTGGCCATGTCGGCGGCCGACAGCGGGCTGGGCTGTGAGTAATCATCAATGTAGGTGTCCAGCCCATCCATCACATTGAAACGGGGATCGGCGAACAGCTTCTTGACCGCGGCATTGCGCACCTCAGGCGACACGTCTTTGGCGACGAAGCGGCTGAAGTCGGACTCGGGGGTCAGGGTCTGCGTGTCTTCCAGCGTGGGTGGAGGCGGCGTGGGCGCTTCGGCCACCGGCTGCTCGGCTTCTGGGGCTGCGACCACTGCGACCGGAGCGGCGGTGGGCGGCGAGGGTTCGGGCAACGGTCCGCCGCTGCGCTCCTGCACCTTGCGACGCGACCATCGCGAAAAGAAGCTGTCTTGCTCTTCAGCGGCCATTGGCACCCCCTTGCCCGTTCCCTTGCGGTCCTGGGCCACGCTGGAACTTGCTGGTCGAGATGTGCACCGGCTGACCAAAACGGTCGGTCAGCGGCTTGAAACTCTCGGGCCGCTGGCGGCGCTTCACTTCAGGCTGGTAGTGCCCATCAACAAACTCGCGCAACCATTCCACCATCTCGGGTAGAGCGGGCACCTGGTCCACTTTCTCCTGCGCGTCGAGCCAGCGGCCAGCGTCGTGGTAACTCAGGGTCGCGATTTGTGGCACAGCCATGGGCTCGCCGTCGAGCAGCCGCTCCTCATCAGCCCGCCAGAAAACCCAGCAGCAGGGCATTGGGCTACGGAGGTTGAGGTAGAGGCCTTCGGCGTCGTCTCGGAACAGGGTCACGTGCAGGCCGGGGTACAGCCAGTAGCGCGCGCCCTCGACCGCCACTGCGCCGGGCAATGGTTCAACTTCCTGCGGCGCCATGGCCATCGGCTGAGGCGCATGGACCGGGACCTCAAATGGCTCGCCGGCGGGCAGCACGTCGGCCAGGACCCACCGAAAGCTCTGCCAGCGTGCCATGGGACCAGTGACGGGTTCACGCCGCATCACCACGTCCACCCGCAGCGCAGGGCGGCCGGAGGCAGTAGGAGAAACGTTTGCATCGGTTTTCATAAGGTGAACGGACTGTACGCCAAGGCGACGGACGGCCGCTTCGGGGGCGCGAGTGACCGGATCGACCACCCGGATCAGCCCCGCTGAGGTGTACCCTGCGTGAGATTCTGCACGCTCTGTGCCCTCTACCTGCCCATCACCCCTCATGGCTTCAGACACGTCGCTGCTTGATCAGTGCCTGAATCGGGCTCTCAGTGAGGCTCCTGGTCTGTTGGGGCGCTGCCTGAGCGCGACGGGCGTCATCCTGCAGGAGGCCGAGAGGCAGAGCCGCGAGGTGGCTCAGCGTGATCTGATTTCGCGCGCCTGGTGGAGCCTGGAGCGTCAACGCAGCCTGCTCGTTGCCCAGTTCCCCCAACGCCTGCGGCAAGCGTTCCAGCACGCCGACCATGAAGGGCCAACATCTTCGCTGGCCCGGTTGTCCGATTCGTCGCTGCTGGCGCTGGTCGACGACAACTCGGTCAACGAATCGCTGGAGTCGGCCCGCTTGCTGCAGACGCTGATGCCGGTGGTCGAGCAGGCGCTGTCCATGGTCGACTCGCGCATGAGCTCTTTGATCGGGCTGGAAACCGTGCACGCCGAGAAGAATCCGTTGCGCCCGTCGGTATTCTTGAGGGCGCTGCGCGACCTGATGACGGAGCGCGAGCCCGACCCGCAGCTGCGCAGCCTGTGGATGCAGAAGATGGCCGCGCCGCTGGCCCACGAACTCAGCCAGCTTTACGGGCAGGTCGCGCTGTTGTTGCAGCAGGCCCGGGTTCACGAGGCGAGCTACCGCATCCGTCTCGTGGCAGACACCTCGCCCCACGCGGCATCGCATCTGTCCACCCGCAGCTGGCTGGAAGACGGTCGCGCCACCGACAACGCAGGGTCTCCCTCCCGCGAGCTTGCGCAGGATGCGCCACCGCAGCCGATGTCGCTGCGCATGAAAGACCTGGCGCGCACGAAGACCCCGCTACAGCACGAGGTGCTGCAGGCCTTCATGGCAGGCGAGCAGGCCGTGTTCGACCACCGCCTGGACAACGCCTTCTTCGAGCAGGTCCGCCATGAGCTGAACCATGTTGACGTACTGGCCAGGCTGCCCCAGCCGGATGCGGCGGAGCTGGAGGAAGAGCGCCTGCGTTACCGGGATCTGCCCGTGGTGGACCGTCCGGCGCGAGCGATCGATGTCGCCTCGCCGCTGGACGCTGGTCAGTGGGGTGACTACGCGGCGCCCCACGAACGCTCCCGCGTGCTGTTGGAGCTCAAGCACCAGGCCGACAAGGTATCGCAGGCGGTCGGTCTGGACGTGGTGCGCAAGCTGGTCAACCAGGTGTCGGGCGATCCGCTGCTGCTGGCGCCGGTGCGCGAGGCGGTGGTGGCGCTGGAGCCCGCGCTGCTGCGCCTGGCCCTGGCCGAACCCCGCTACTTCAGCCGGGGTGACCACCCGGCGCGACAGTGGATCGAAAGCGTCGCCCAGCGCAGCTTCCGCTACAACGACGAGTTCTCGCCCGGGTTCGAGGCCTTCTTCGAGCCGGTGCGCGGCCAGGTGCATGCGCTCAACGGCAGCGGTTCGGTCGACG
>JBIIQD010000356.1:0-3827 GCA_044342265.1 Hydrogenophaga sp.
GCTCTTGAGCGTCGCTTTCAGCAAGCCGGTCACCGGGTCGGAGAACTGCTCCAGATCGGACGCATTCCAGCTGCACAGATCGGTGGTTGCCACCTCTGGCTTCTGCACGGTGAGGTTGAGGAAATCGCGGTAGATGTCGCGCGCCGACTGAGCCTGCTGCGTGCGATCGGCGGCTCCGATTTGCCACGGCACCACTATCAGTGCCAGCACGGCCGCCATGACGGTAATCACTGCGCCACCGGACTGCAAAACCTGCGTGTGTCTGGCGAGGAATGCATGAACGCCCACGGCAATATTCCTGTTCACACTCAAAAGCCCTAGACCCTATCAGTGCAAGCCGAGGGTTCCGGGCGGCTGTGCCGAAGCCTGCAGAAACACCTGCGCCGCATCGACCGGATCGAAGCGGTACTGCGCACCACAGAAGTCGCAGCCCACCTCAACCTGGCCCTGCTCAGCCAGGATGGAATCGATCTCGTCGCGCCCCAGGCTGCGCAGCATGCCGCTCACGCGCTCACGCGAGCAGGTGCAGGCAAAACGCGGGCCGTCAGCACCTGTCTGCGGTTCGAAACGGCGCACATCTTCTTCCCAGAACAATCGGCGCAAGATGGTGTCGGCGTCCAGCGTCAGCAGTTCTTCGCGCTTGAGACTCGCGGCCAGGATCGCGATGCGGTTGTAATCCTCGTTTTGGCCGATCTGGTCTTCGTCGCGAGCAAAGGCCCCTGCGCCAGACAGGTTGTCCTGCCCTTGCAGCGGCAGACGCTGAATCAACAGGCCTGCAGCCACCTTGTCGTTGGCGGCCAGCACCAGCCGCGTGTCGAGCTGTTCGCTTTGCAGCATGTAGTGCTCGATCACTTCGCTCAGCTTTTCCAGCTTTTCATGCCGATCGCCAAACAGCGGCACCACGCCCTGGTAAGGCTGCTGCCCGGGCTGGCGGTCTCTCGGGTCGAGCGTGATCGCACAACGGCCGAGGTTGTTGACGTTGACCATGTGTGACAGCGGCGCGTTGTCTGCCACCTCGCCGATCACGCTCGCGGTGGCGCGCAGGGTCAGGTCGGGCTGCACCTCGGCCACCGCCAGCTTCACCGGCCCATCGCCCTGCACCTGAAGAATCAGGGCACCGTTGAACTTGATGTTGGACTGCATCAGCGTTGCTGCCGCCGTCATTTCACCGAGCAGTTCAGTCACCGCAGCCGGATAGCCACCGGCTTCCTGTCGACGGCGCAGGATCTCCTGCCAGCCATCGGTCAAGCGCACGAGCAAGCCGCGCAACGGCAGGCCTTCAAACATGAATTTGTGGATTTCAGACACGCAGTTCTTTCGTCAATCGTTCCATGCAACTGCTCATCAGGCCACGCGTTTCATACCACGGCGAAACCGCGCAGCGTTGTCCATGTAGTGGTCCGCGCTCTTGCGCAAGCCTTCGATCTGCTCCGTGGTGAGCTGTCGCACCACCTTGGCCGGGCTGCCCATGATCATCGAACCGTCGGGAAACACTTTGTTCTCAGTCACCAACGAGCCCGCGCCCACCAGGCAGTGTCTGCCGATCTTTGCGCCGTTGAGCACGGTCGCACCGATACCGATCAAGGACTCGTCGCCCACGGTGCACCCATGCAGCATGACCAGATGACCCACGGTCACGCGCTCACCAATCAGCAGCGGCTTTCCTTCGTCGGCGTGCAACACGCTGCCATCCTGGATGTTGCTGCCCGCACCGACCACGATGCGGTCCGTGTCGCCGCGCACGACGGCGCCAAACCAGACGCTGGCACCTTCGCCCAGGGTCACGTTGCCCATCACCTGCGCACTGTCAGCGACCCAGGCCGATTCGGCCACCTGGGGTTTGAGTTCATCGAGTTCGTAAAGCGCCATGCTGTTTCTCTGTGAGCCTTGTGGTGTCGCCAACAAACCAGGCGAACCTAGAATTGTAGGGATGACCTCCTTTGACGCCGATCGCCATGTACAAGGCCACCTGCGCCAGGCTGCCCTGGACGCCCTGTGCCTGACCGATCCTGCGGCGAAGGTCGCTGCTGTCCATCGTCTGTGGGTCGCGTTGAAAGCCCTGCCGGACGAGGCGACCCAAGAGTGGGCGCTGGCGCCAGACTGTGCCATCGACCCATGCGGGCAGCCCCTGCCAGGTCGCCCGCCTCGCCCGGTGCTGGTCCCACCCATTGAGGTGCCCCAACGCTCCGCGTTCACGCCTGAAGGCATGACCGCCCTGCTGCATGCCGTCTGCCACATCGAGTTCAACGCCATCAACCTGGCGCTGGACGCGGTTTGGCGGTTCGATGGCTTGCCACTGGACTACTACCGGGACTGGCTTCTCGTGGCCGATGAAGAAGCCACACACTTCGAACTTTTGCTGGAGCACCTGAACAGCCTGGGCACCAACTACGGCGACCTCCCCGCGCACGACGGTCTGTGGGAGATGTGCGTCAAGACACAGCACGACGTCATCGCGCGCATGGCGCTGGTACCACGCACGCTCGAAGCGCGCGGGCTGGACGCCACACCGCTGATGCAGGCGCGCCTGCGCAAGGTCGGAACACCGGCTGCACGGCGGACCGTCGACATACTGGACACCATCCTGCGCGACGAAATCGGTCACGTCGCCATCGGCAACCACTGGTACGGGTGGCTCTGCGCGCGCCAGCAGATCGACCCCATTGCGCATTACCGACTGCTGGCCCGTACCCACCAGGCGCCGCGCCTGAAGCCTCCATTCAATGAAACTGCCCGCCGCGCGGCCGGGTTCAGCCAAGTGGAGCTTGACAAGCTTCTGGACGCCTGAACGTCCGCTTGCCTTTCTGAAGAAAGGCCACGCCGTCCACCAAACCTTTGCCGATAGACAATAGCGCCATGAACGACACCACCGCCAGACCCGATCTGCCAGACCGGCTCGCCATTGACCCACGCAGTCCTTTCCACGTACGGGCCGTGTTCGAGCACGACATCGGCATCCGCTTCAACGACAAGGAGCGTGCTGACGTGGCCGAATACTGCATCAGCGAAGGCTGGATCAAGGTCCAGTCCAGCAAGACCGTCGACCGACGCGGTCAACCGGTGCTGATCCAGCTCAAGGGCCGGGTCGAGGTGTTCTACAAGTAGGCCGACCCCCATGAGACGGCGACACCTTGTCTTCGTCGGCCCGCTCTGGGCTTCGGGCCTGAGCGCGGCTCAGAGCCAACAGCCATCCACCGCTCAGGACAGCAGCCCAGCGACCCCACCGCCGCGCTTGACCGTGCCGCTGGACCTGCTGCAGACCGAGGTCGCCAAACGCTTTCCGCTGCGCTACCCGGTGGCCGGGCTGGCCAACCTGGACCTGGCCACGCCGCGCCTGGCTTTGCTGCCCGAACAGAACCGCTTGCGAGCACAGATGCCGGTAACGGCTACTGGAGTCGCCATCGCGGCCATCCAGCAAGGCAGTTTCACCGTCGATTTCGCGCTGCGCTACGAACACGCCGACCGGTCCCTGCGTGCCCACCAGCTCAAGGTCTATCGCTTCCGCTTTCCTGACTTGCCGGTCGAAGCGGTGGACATGCTCAATGCCTATGCGCCACCGCTGGCCGAGCAGACGCTGCGCGAAGTGGTGCTCTATCAGCTACCCCAGAAGGAGGCCGCGATGGCCGATCTGTTAGGTCTGCGCCCCGGCCGCATCACCGTGACCAGTCAGGGGCTGCTGGTCGAACTCACATCAGCCAGGACGCCCTAGCCCGAAGCAGCGCCAGTCAGGCCGTGCGTCGCACCGCGCCGAACTGACGCATGAGTTGGCCCTGCACCTGGGCGGGTGACAGACCTTGTGGTGCGTGCTCGGCGGCGAATGCCAGCGC
>JBIIQD010000357.1:0-3821 GCA_044342265.1 Hydrogenophaga sp.
ATGGGCACCGAAGCCTGCACCTTCGCCGCCGAGCGCGAGGCCATCCAGTTTTTCAGGACGACGCTGCCGCTCTGGCTGACGCGCTCGGCGTTGTACCAGGTTGTTGCGGTCATAGGATGATCAGTTCAGGCACCGGAGTGCTGTCGTTGTTGAGGGCACGGCCGAGCGCCATCAGCATGGCGATCGGTCCGTCGATCTTGTTTTCCGGTCGTTCCTTGGTGGGCGATCGCAGCTCGTTGAACTTGCTGACCTTCACCACCAGGTTCGACACCATCCACGTCATGACGGGGTTGCCGTCGTGACGCAGTTTTTTCTCAAGCACCAGGTTCTCGACCTGGATCAGCGGCGGCGTGAAGAACAGCGACCGCTGCGCAATCTCCACCAGCGGCAGACCTTCCTCGATCAGCTTGCCGGCGAAGTACATGGAGAGCGCCGGGTCGAAGGCGATCTCCTGCACGTCGAAGTTGCGGCACAGGTTGCGCAGGTCTTCGGCCACCACATCGAAGTCGGTGATGTCGCCGTCAGTCACCTGCACATAACCCTGCCGCGCCCAGCCGCTCAGGTGGGCGTTGCCGCTTTCCTGGATGGCCAGCTCGTTCAGGTACAGACGTGTGCACACGTGCCACAAGCCGTCGACCTCGAACACAAGGCACAGCGCCGCGAAGTCTTTTTTCTGCGCCAGGTCCAGACCAATCCAGGCCTTGGCGCCGTGGAAGGTTTCGAGCTGCTGCAGGGCGCGATCGCCGCAACGGTCCCAGGCCCGCATGTCCATCCAGGGCGACTCGCCGCTGACCCAGACGTTCAGGCGCTTGGTCAAAAAGTTGTTCAGCGCCGAGGGCATGGACTCGGCTTTTCGGGCGCTGGCCACCATGTCGTCGTGCAGCACCGACTTGCCCCAGTTCGGGTTGGCCTTGGCCCAGCTGCTGGGCGCGAAGGGGTCGTCGCCTTCGTCAATCGTGTAGACCACGCCGAACATGGCCGGGTCTTCGATCACGCCCTCCAGCACCTTGGTCACGTGCGTGCGGCGCTCGTAGCAGATGCCGCTGCGGTCGGTACCGGCGGTGGTAATGTTCCACAGCAGCGACTGCTCGCGCGCACCACGGGCGGTGTCGATCACGTCGTACACCGCCCGCGTCTTGTGCGCGTGCAGCTCGTCGATCACGGCAAAGTGCACATTCAGCCCGTCCAGCGTGCTGCCCTCGGCGGCCAGCGGTGCGGCCTTGCTGGCGGTGTGTGCCACCGTCAGGCTGTGCTGCATGATGGCCACGCCCAGGTAGGTGCGCAGGTCTGGCGTGCGGTCGGCCATGGCGCGGGCGTCATCAAAGACGATGCGCGCCTGGTCGCGGGTGGTGGCGGCGCTGTAGCACTCGGCACCGTGCTCGCCGTCAGCAGCCAGCATGAACAGCAGCAGCCCGCTGGACAGCGTGCTCTTTGCGTTCTTGCGGGGCACCTCGACGTAACCCTCGCGGAAGCGGCGCAGCCCGGTCTCGGCGTGGATCCAGCCAAAGGTGGTGGTCAGCACAAAGCACTGCCACGGCTCCAGCTCGATCAGCCTGCGCTCGCGTGCCCACTTGCCCTTGATGTGCGGCAGCAGCTCGATGAACTCACACGGCCGCGCGGCGCGGTCCGCGTCAAACACGTAGGGCCAGCCGTCGCCGGGCTCGCGCTCCAGGTCGTCCAGCTGGCGCTGACAGGCCAGGCGCGTCCACTTGCAGGCGGGCACTTCACCCGCCACCACCGCCCGGGCATAGCCCAGCGTGGCCTCGACGTAGCGGTTCACCGCCCGACGACTGCGAAGCGCGCGAAGCCGCTGGCCGGGGTCTCCGGCTTCGGGTCAATGCCCGGCAGCGTTGGCTGCACGTAGTTGGAGGGCTGCACCCGGCCACGGGCCGCAGGGCTCAAACCGAAGTGCATCAGGTAGCGGTTCACCTGCTCGCGGTGCTTGCCGATCAGCTGCACGATCACGCTCTGCTGGGCGTAGCCGCTGGGCGTCACCGAGTAGCTGGCCTGGTACACCGCATCGGCGTAGTCCATGCCCTTGTCGCTCACCAGTCGGGCCACCTGACCATTGAAAGCGGTCTCCAGCTCGGCCAGTCGACCGGCCGCCTGGCAGTACAACCCCAGGGCGGTGCGGTCCAGGCCACTGACTAGGCCGAGCTCCTCGAGCAGCGGCGTGATGCGCTTCCACTCTTTCTTCGCTTCGACACCCAGGTGCTTGGGCGGGCTCGGGATCTCGATGCGCGGGTTCACGCCAGCCGTCAAGTCGAGCGATCGCCTTCCGGCGTTGCCTTCCAGCAGTTTCAGAGCCGCAGGCTTGGGCAGCGGCCCGCGGCTTCCTGTCATGAGTTGGTCCTCGGGTGTAAACGGGGTGGCCGGCGCACATCGCACCGGCCGGATTGATGCGCGGCCCCACGGCGGGGAGTACCCCCCCCTCCAAAACCCGCGCACACAAAAATTTGGCTAAGCGGTCGGTTTCCGGTGGGAGGGGCCAGACTTTTGACCACCCCCCTACCCTTCACCGATCAGCTGCGCGCCCGGGCTTGTGCTCGCAGGCGTTCGGCCAGGCTTTTGGCCTCGTGGCATTCGACACACAAGCCTTGCTCGTTGTCTGCCGTGTCGCTGCCACCTTCAGCCAGCGGCACGATGTGATCGCGCTGCGTGGCCAACTTGATAAGCCCTTGGGCCTTGCACATCGCACACAGCGGGTCACGCTGGAACAGCTCAGCGCGCATGCGTTGTAGTTTGCGGCCGGTGATGCGCTTTGGTGCATCAGGCTTCTTGCTCCACTCGGGTCGCTTGTGCGCCTCGCAACGGCTTGTGCCATCTCGCACCAGCTTGCCGCAGCCAGGGTGACCACAGGGTTTCGGTGCAGCGGTTGGCATGTATAGGGTGGACCTGCGATCCTCTCGCGTGCTCTCTCAGGGCTGGGTGAGCGCATTGCACTCAGGGTCGGAAGTGATCTTATGAGGGTCGAAGTCCCTCGCCGCCTCAGCTTGCTTTAGGTCCAAAAAGAAAACCCGCACATGGGGTCCAGTCATGTGCGGGTGGGCGGTTCGCTTTGTGTCTGGGGACACGCTCGCTGCAGCTTGCCTGAAATGTGCCAGAAAAGTCTAAGGTGTAAAACTCTTTTTGAGAGCCTGCTCCTTTGCTTCCTGAGCCTGCGCCCTGAGCCGCAGGAAGATCGCAATATGGTGATCGGCCTGCTCCAGCCGGGCCTTGACGGTCGACAGCGCACAAGCCAGCTTCACCGACGCAGCCTGCTGCCCCGCGTCCTCCAGGTAGATCAGCACCAGCGTGCGGTGCAAGTGCGGATGATCGCCCAGCAGTGACTGCACCGCTTCGTCCGTCGCCCTGCCCTCGACATCGTCGACCGGGATGCTTGTCTCACGGTACCCGCTGCCGTCCACCGCAATACGAAGGAATGCGCTCTGCCTGTAGAAGCCCAGGCCATTGCCCTGCTCCCGCTGCTTCCAGCGCGCCCAGTTCTCCAGCCTCTGTTTCACCCATTCAATGCGCGCCATCGATCGCCTCCGTTGCTGCAGGTTGCTGAGCCTCTGCGGCCCACAAGATCAGGAACACACAGCCGAACTGCTTGATGTACCCGGCCAACTCCTCTGCGCCGACCACATTCACAAACGGCGTGCCCACTGAACGGCCAGCCTCGACCGCATAGAAGGTGTTGGCCTGCCCTGCGATGCCACGGCGCACAAGGTTGTAGGCCCGGTTACCGATCTCGCCCGCCTTGTCCTGGATCGCCTTGTACGTCATGGGCATGTGGCGCCTGATCTCGGCGACCCTGGCATCGATCAAGGCCTTCAACG
>JBIIQD010000358.1:0-3813 GCA_044342265.1 Hydrogenophaga sp.
CCGAAATGGAGCAGCTCGGCTGGGATTCCTGCGACATCGTCCTGGTGACCGGCGACGCCTATGTGGACCACCCCAGCTTCGGCATGGCGGTGATCGGCCGGGTGCTGGAGGCGCAGGGCTTTCGGGTTGGCATCATTGCCCAGCCCGACTGGCAGAGCGCCGAGCCCTTCAAGGCGCTGGGCAAGCCCAACCTGTTCTGGGGCGTGACGGCCGGCAACATGGATTCCATGATCAACCGGTACACGGCCGACCGGAAGATCCGCAGCGACGACGCCTACACCCCGGGTGACGTGGGCGGCAAGCGCCCCGATCGCGCCGCCATCGTCTACAGCCAGCGCTGCCGCGAGGCCTACAAAGACGTGCCCATCATCCTGGGCGGCATTGAAGGCAGCCTGCGCCGCATCGCCCACTACGACTACTGGAGCGACAAGGTGCGTCGCAGCATCGTGGTGGACGCGAAATGCGACCTGCTGCTCTACGGCAACGCCGAGCGCGCCTTGGTGGAGGTGGCGCACCGCATCGCTGCACGCGAACCGGTTGAGCAGATCACCGATGTGCGCGGCACCGCCTTCGTGCGCCGCCCCGGCGACCCGACGGCCGAGGGCTGGATCGAGCTCGATTCAACCGAGGTGGACCAGCCCGGGCACGTCGAAGACCACGTCAACCCCTACCTGACCACCAGCGAGCAGGCCCAGGCCCAGGGCCAGAGTTGTTCGAAGGAGGAGGGCGCTGCCCCGGCGGCCGACCCCACGGTCAAGACCATCACCATCCACCGCCCGCAAGGCCCTGGCGGCGTGGCCAAGCTGCCGCGCGAGCGCACGGTGATCCGCCTGCCCAGCTACGAGCAGGTGAAAAGCGACCCGGTGCTCTACGCCCACGCCAACCGCGTGCTGCACGTTGAAGCCAACCCCGGCAACGCCCGCGCGCTGGTGCAGGCGCATGGCGATGGCGCGACCGCGCGCGACGTCTGGATCAACCCGCCGCCGATCCCGCTGACCACGGCCGAGATGGACTGTGCGTTCGATCTGCCCTACGCCCGCAGCCCGCACCCAGCCTACGCCGACGAACACGGCAAACACGACGGCGCGACCAAGATCCCGGCCTGGGAAATGATCCGCTTCAGCGTGAACATCATGCGCGGCTGCTTCGGCGGCTGCACCTTCTGCTCCATCACCGAGCACGAAGGCCGCATCATCCAGAGCCGCTCGGAAGAATCGATCATCAAGGAGGTCGAAGATATCCGCGACAAGGTCGACGGCTTCACCGGCGTCATTTCCGACCTGGGTGGCCCCACGGCCAACATGTACCGCCTGGGCTGCCGCAGCCCTGAAATCGAAGCCGCCTGTCGCAAGCCCAGCTGCGTCTACCCCGGCATCTGCCAGAACCTCACCACCAACCACGACCCGCTGATCAAGATCTACCGCCGGGCGCGCGCGCTCAAGGGCATCAAGAAGATCCTGATCGGCTCCGGCCTGCGCTACGACCTCGCGGTCAAGAGCCCGGAGTACGTCAAGGAACTGGTGCAGCACCACGTGGGCGGGTACCTCAAGATCGCGCCCGAGCACACCGAAGGCGGGCCGCTGTCCAAGATGATGAAGCCCGGCATCGGCAGCTACGACAAGTTCAAGCAGATGTTCGAGAAGTACAGCGAGGAGGCGGGCAAGAAGCAGTTCCTCATCCCGTACTTCATCGCCGCCCACCCCGGCACCAGCGACGAGGACATGATGAACCTCGCCATCTGGCTGAAGAAGAACGGCTTCCGCGCCGACCAGGTGCAGACCTTCTACCCCAGCCCCATGGCCACCGCAACGGCCATGTACCACAGCAACCTGAACCCGCTCAAGGGCATCCACCGCGACGAGCGGGCCGAGCGCGTAGACATCGTGCGCGGCGACAAACGTCGCCGCCTGCACAAAGCCTTTTTGCGCTACCACGACCCGAACAACTGGCCGCTGCTGCGCGACGCGCTCAAGGCCATGGGCCGCGCCGACCTGATCGGCAACGGCAAGCACCACCTGATCCCGACGTTTCAGCCGATGACCGATGGCGGGTATCAGAGTGCTCGCAAAAAGAACTCGACGCCTGCTGGGGCGATGGTGAAGGGTGCGGGTTCAAGCAAGGTGGGCAACGCGCCGGTCAAGGGGCGCATCTTGACGCAACACACTGGGTTGCCGCCGCGGGCGGGCATCAAAGGTCGTGGCAAGTAAGACGCGGCGCCCACGCGTACTTGGATTTCAAGCACTGCTGGCCAAATTCTTGATTGCCTGGCGTCTGCTCTTTCACACCTTTTCAACCATGCCAGGCGACTTTCACCTTCACAAAGGCGGGCCTGTTTCTCGATTACCTTTCGAGAAGTTGATGAAGGGCTTGTGCGCTGATTCGATGTGAATAGCGGGACTGAATGGTTCGTCTGCCATTCAGCCGAAGGCGGTCGGCAAGCGCTGGGTTGCGCAGCACTTTCTCTACTGCATCTGCAAGCTGCTCAGGTTGCTTAGGCTCTGTCAGAAGACCATCCTCTCCATCCGTGATCAGCTCGGCGGTAGCCCCTGCGCGGCACATGACGACTGGAGTTGCCATGGCCATCGCTTCCATCGCTGCAACTGCGCCGGCTGCCTCATCATGGCTGCCCATCACATACACATGCGCAGACTGGTATTGTGACCGGTTGGTTTCTTCGGAAACGGCGCCAAGCAGTTGTACAAATTGCGAAGCCTGTCGCTTCACGATGTGCTGCTGCACAACGAGACGATAGCCAGTCCCGCCTTGCTCATCTTCGCCGCCGATAGTCAATCGAGCATCAATGCCGCGTTCACGCAGTAGACAAACCGCGTCGACCACATCCTCATGACCCTTTACGGGATTGAGTCGACCGCATGAATACAAGCGACAAGGATCGCCTGGTTCCCAGGCCTGGTAGGGCTGGGTCCTGTCCATGCGATCGGTATCCACACCCACCGGCGCCTGTGCATACCTCTTTGGGAAATCGGGTCCCAGGCGCTGAAGACCTTCTTGAAGAAGCATATGGGATTGGAAGAGACCAAACGCGACGTGGCGCCACTTGAGTCGATGTTGCTCGCCATAAGTCGAGAACGACGGACCTAACATCGATAGACTGTAGGTAAAACCTTCCAGGATCGAGCCCAGGGCAGCAATTTCAGCTGTGCGTCCACAGCTACCTACATGCACATGTTCCAATCGACGAGCTCGAACGAAACGTGCCAGCCGCGCCGCCACGATCAGGGACACCATCAGGTTTAGACGCCCGCGCATTCCAACGTATTCTTCATCGCTCAATGCTGCGGCGAGAGGTTTGAAGCGTCCGACTGATCGGCGCAGAAGGTAGAGGGCGGAACCTATCCAGTCAAAAAAGTCTTTTGAAAGCAAATAATGGGTGGCGGTCATCGCAGACTGGGCCCATTGATGCGAAATCGTACCTATGACAGGTCGGCGAGTGGAGACAAGGACCGTCTCAATGCCAAGCTCACGCAAAGCAGATATTTCGCGCCAGAAGAATATATGGGTCTGTGCCGGAAACTCAGGTACCAAGTAACCGATGCAAACAGGTGCTTTGGTATTGGCTGCTCGCTCCATGGGTTTAGCGTTTCCCCCAGTACATCAGTCGACGCGCAATGAAGCGCACGGTTTGGGTCGGATGTTGCAAGAACATGACTCCCAGCACCCATATAGCAGCCAGCAAGCCTTTTTGTACCCAAATTGTATTGAAATGACGAAACCTTTGTCCGACCTCAAATGCCTCGATGTCGATCGGCTTGGCCACGTGGCCACGCAAGTAGCTGGCAACGTCCGGCTCAG
>JBIIQD010000359.1:0-3810 GCA_044342265.1 Hydrogenophaga sp.
TTGGTGAGTTCATCCCGCCGCTGTTTCGGTGGTTCACCGACCTGATGCACATCCCGCTGGGTGACTTCGCGCGCGGCGAGCAGGTCCAGCCGGGCTGGGACTGGGCTGGCCAGCGGGTGGCCCCCAACATCTGCTACGAAGACTTGTTTGGTGAAGAGCTGGCGGCGTCATTTCGTGACCCTGCTGCCGCGCCAACGGTGCTGGTCAACCTGAGCAACATCGGCTGGTTCGGCGACACGGTGGCGATCGATCAGCACCTTCACATCTCGCGCCTGCGGGCGATGGAGCTGGGCCGACCGATGCTGCGGGCCACCAACACCGGCGCTACCGCTGTCATCGACCATCGAGGCGTGGTGACGCATCGTTTGCCGCGACTGACGCGCGACCGGCTCGAAGCCAGCGTGCAGGGCCGCAGCGGGCTGACGCCTTACGCGGCATGGGCTTCGCGTTGGGGCCAAGGGCCGGTGTGGCTTATATGCCTGACGGTGGTGGCCTTGGCGATGCTGGTGCACAAGGCTGCAGCCCGTCGGCCGGTCCGCGGCGCAGGCGCTCAGTCGCGTCCCGGCCCGTAAAATCCTTCGTTTCGCGCGGCCTGACCAACGGGTCTGTGCCCCGCGCCGCTCATCGCTTCATCTTTGCCAACCCGCCCGCCCGTTGGCGTCCCGACCATGTTGACCTTCCAGCAAATCATCCTGACCCTGCAGTCCTACTGGGACCAGCAAGGCTGCGCCCTGCTCCAGCCGTACGACATGGAGGTCGGCGCAGGCACCAGCCACACCGCGACCTTCCTGCGCGCCATCGGTCCCGAGCCTTGGAAGGCCGCCTACGTGCAACCCAGCCGCCGCCCGAAAGACGGCCGCTATGGCGAGAACCCCAACCGCCTGCAGCACTACTACCAGTACCAAGTGGTGCTCAAGCCCGCGCCGGCCAACATCCTGGAGCTTTACCTGGGCTCGCTCGAAGCCCTGGGCTTTGATCTGAAGAAAAACGACATCCGCTTCGTCGAAGACGATTGGGAGAACCCCACGCTGGGCGCCTGGGGCCTGGGCTGGGAGGTGTGGCTCAACGGCATGGAGGTGACGCAGTTCACCTACTTCCAACAGGTTGGCGGCATCGACTGCAAACCCGCCACCGGCGAAATCACTTACGGCCTGGAGCGCCTGGCCATGTACCTGCAAGGCGTGGACAACGTGTTCGATCTGCAATGGACTGCAGGGCTGAAGTACCGCGACGTCTACCACCAGAACGAGGTTGAGCAGTCGACGTACAACTTCGAACACAGCGACGCCGACTTCCTGTTCACCGCCTTCAACGCGCACGAGAAGCAGGCCAAGCACCTGATCGAGCATCAGCTGGCACTGCCGGCCTACGAGCAGGTGCTCAAGGCGGCGCACAGCTTCAACCTGCTGGACGCGCGCGGCGCAATCTCTGTGACCGAGCGTGCCGCCTACATCGGCCGCATTCGCAACCTGGCGCGCGCCGTGGCACAGAGCTACTACGAGAGCCGCGAACGTCTGGGCTTCCCGATGGCGCCGCGAGAGTGGGTGGCGCAGATCGAAAAGAAAGTTGCTTGAGACCGAGAGAACAAGAATGACAACGAAGAACCTCCTCGTCGAACTGTTTGTGGAAGAGCTGCCGCCCAAGGCGCTCAAGAAGCTGGGTGATGCCTTTGCCAGCGTGCTGGCCGAACAACTCAAGGCCCAGGGCCTGGCCGCTGCCGATGCGGTGGTGACGCCCTTTGCCTCGCCGCGCCGCCTGGCCGCGCACGTGACCGGTGTCGCGGCCAAGGCCGCCGACAAGGCCGTGTCGCAGAAGCTGATGCCGCTGTCCGTCGCGTTGTCTTCAACAGGAGCTTCGCCAGCGCTTTTGAAGAAGCTTGAGGCCATTGGGTATCCGCTTTCGGCTCGCGAGCAGTTGAGCTTAAGCGTTTCTCAAACACCGTTGGATCAACTGCAGACGACGCTGTATGAAAGTCCCTCGCGTACTTTGCGTCGTGCGTTTGATGGCAAGAGTGAAGCGCTTTTTGATGACAGTATGCAGCCCGGCGTCGAGCTGGCCGTAGGCTTGCAGAAAGCGCTGGACGAAGCGATTGCCAAACTCCCGATCCCCAAGGTGATGACCTATCAGCTGGAGACGGACTGCGAGCTGCCCGGCTGGACCAGCGTGCAATTCGTGCGCCCGGCGCACGGCTTGGTCGCGCTGCATGGCGCGGACGTGGTGCCGGTGAAGGCGCTGGGTTTGACGGCGGGCAACCGCACCCACGGCCACCGCTTTGAAGCCGCTGTGGACCCGGTGGTGCTGAAAGACGCCGACAGCTACGCCGCCACCCTGGCCCAAGACGGCGCGGTGATCGCGTCGTTCGCCGAGCGCAAGGCCGAGATCGCGCGCCAGTTGGCCGCCGCGGCGGCGAAGGTGGGCGGCGGTTGCAAGCCGATTGAAGACGATGCGCTGCTGGACGAAGTGACCGCGCTGGTGGAGCGACCCAACGTGCTGATCTGCGCGTTCGAGAAGCAGTTCCTCGACGTACCGCAGGAGTGCCTGATCCTCACGATGAAGGCCAACCAGAAATACTTCCCGCTGCTGGACGCGCAGGGCAAGCTGACCCACCAATTCCTGGTGGTCAGCAACATCAGCCCGGCCGACGCCAGCGCGGTGATCGGCGGCAACGAGCGCGTGGTGCGCCCGCGCCTGGCCGACGCCAAGTTCTTCTTTGATCAGGACCGGAAGAAGACGCTTTCTGATCGTGTGGATGGACTTGGCAAGGTGGTCTATCACAACAAGCTGGGCACGCAGGGAGAGCGCGTGGAGCGGGTGCGCGCGATTGCCCGCGCCATCGGTCTACAACTCGGCGGCGAGGTGCTGGCCCAAAGCGCCGACACGGCAGCTGAGCTGGCCAAGACCGACCTGCTGACCGACATGGTGGGCGAGTTCCCCGAGCTGCAGGGCATCATGGGCGGTTACTACGCTCGCCACGAGGGCCTCTCCGAAGACATCGCCTTCGCGATCGAGGACCACTACAAACCGCGCTTTGCGGGCGACGAGCTGCCGCGTACGATGACGGGTGTGGTGGTGGCGCTGGCCGACAAGCTGGAGACGCTAGTGGGCATGTTCGGCATCGGCAACCTGCCGACCGGCGACAAGGATCCGTTTGCGCTGCGGCGGCATGCGTTGGGCGTGATTCGGATGCTGGTGGAGAAGAACCTTTCATTGGGAATAACTGACCTTGTGAGTCTTGTGGTTGCTGTTGTGGGAGATCAGCAGCTACAGGATGCGTGGGCGAAGAGACAGTTTGAAAAGGACATGGCCGAAAAGGTCGCAAAGTCCGGCGGTGGCGTTGTTTCGGGCGGTTATGCGGTATTGCGTAGAGAAGTACTTCCCACGACTTGCTCACAAGTGACCGACTTCATCTACGACCGTCTCGCCGGAGGTCTGCGTGAGCAAGGCGCCAGCGCACAGGAAGTCGATGCCGTGCTGGCCCTGCGCCCGCAGCGCCTGGCCGACGTGGCCCAGCGCCTGTTAGCGGTGCGTGCCTTCGCCGCGCTGCCCGAGGCTCCCGCGCTGGCCGCAGCCAACAAGCGCATCGGGAACATCCTCAAGAAGTCCGAAGGCGAGGGTGCGACGGTCAACCCAGCGCTGTTCGTCGAACCCGCCGAGAAGAACCTCTACGCCGCGATGCAGGCCACCTTGCCCGCCGCCAATGCAAAGTTCGACGCCGGCGATTACACCGCCAGCCTGCAGGCGCTCGCCGCGCTGCGCACGCCGGTCGACGCGTTCTTCGACGGCGTGATGGTGAATGCCGACGACCCGGCG
>JBIIQD010000360.1:0-3806 GCA_044342265.1 Hydrogenophaga sp.
CTTGCCCGCCGCCAATGCAAAGTTCGACGCCGGCGATTACACCGCCAGCCTGCAGGCGCTCGCCGCGCTGCGCACGCCGGTCGACGCGTTCTTCGACGGCGTGATGGTGAATGCCGACGACCCGGCGCTCAGGGCCAACCGCCTGGGGTTGCTGAAGTCGCTGCACGAAGCCATGAACCGTGTCGCGGATCTCTCGCGTCTGGCAACATGACCACCCCCACGTTCCGCCGCTTCGCGGGTCGCTGTCCCCCATGGAGGCGCGGCCTTGCTTGGGGCGGCCCGGCGCGGCGGCCCACCGTCTGGAGTACCGCATGAAACTGCTGATCCTCGACCGCGACGGCACGCTCAACCGCAGCCGCGACGACTATGTGGCCTCGGCCGACGAGTGGGAAGCGCTGCCCGGCGCACTGGAGGCCGTGGCGCGGTTGAACCAAGGTGGCTGGAGAGTGGTGTTGGCCACCAACCAGTCGGGCATCGGTCGTGGCTTGTTTGACATGGCCTCGTTGAACGCGATCCACGCGAAGATGCACCGCCAGCTCGCGGCGGTTGGCGGTCGGGTCGAGGCGGTGTTCTTCTGTCCGCACGCGCCGGAGGATGCCTGCCACTGCCGCAAGCCCGAACCAGGCCTGTTCGAGCAGATCGGGGAACGTTTTGGCGTGCCGCTGCAGAACCTACCGGTGGCCGGCAATGCCTTGCGCCACGTTCAGGCAGGGGCTCGCGCAGGGGGCGCTGTGCACCTGCTGCTGACAGGTCAGTCGGAGCATCTCAAGGGCCGGGTCGCTATGGATGCCGATGCACAGGCCCAGGTTCCCGGCGTGCCTCCGGGTACCCGGATGCATGAGGACCTGGGCGCATTTGCCGACTGGCTTCTGGCCCAGCCAGCGACCACCCACTGAACACATCGACATGATCCTGATTCACTTCCTGCGCTCTTTGCTTCACCTGGTGTTCATGGTGGTGACCGTCATTCCTTGGGCGCTGGCGGTGGTGGCGGCTGCGCCGTTTCTCAGCAGCGCGCGGGTGTATTGGATGTGCGTGGGCTGGCTCAAGCTGGCGGTGAATGGCGGCAGCCTGATCCTGGGCATACGCAACACAGTGATTGGCTATGAAAATCTGCCCGTGGGCACCACGGCACCCGCGGTGCTGCTGGTCAAGCACCAGTCGCTCTGGGAGACTTTCAGCATGGCGGCGCTGATGCCGCACCCGCTGGCGTTCGTGTTCAAGAAGGAGCTGCTTCGGGTGCCGTTTTTCGGCTGGGCCATGGGCCGCATGGACATGATCCACATCGATCGCGCGGACGGCGCCCGTGCATTCGCGAAGGTAGTGCAGCAGGGCCAACGTTTGCTGGACCAAGGCACCTGGGTGATCATGTTTCCCGAAGGCACCCGCATCGCGCGGGGCGAGAAGGGTGTGTACAAGACCGGCGGTACCCGGCTGGCCATTCGCACCGGCGCACCGGTCATTCCGGTCGCTGTGACCTCGGCCAAATGCTGGCCGCGCAAGGCCTTCATCAAGACGCCCGGCACGGTCGAGTTCTCGATCGGAAAGCCCATTCCCAGTGCGGGGCGCGAGCCCGACGAGCTGATGCTAGAGGTCGAGCACTGGATCGAAGGCGAGATGCATCGCCTGGACCCAGATGCCTACGCCAAGACCTGAACCAGCCATGCAGCGTTTCGTCCAACTGGCGCTTGACTTCCTGACCGGGACAGAGCCGGTATCCAAGCCCTCGGTGCTCGGGACGAGAGGCCACGACGGACCACCGGCCGAATCGATGACGACGGTGTTCCAGCCCGGTACCTGGCACCACCCGCGCGGCAACCGCCGCGTGAAGCTGGCTGGGTACGAAGTGACCTACGAGTTCTCGCGCGGCAAGCGACGCACCATTGGACTGTCGGTCGGGCCCGAAGGCTTGAGCGTGAGGGCGCCGCGCTGGACCACGGTCGGCGAGGTCGAGGCCTTCATCCACGAGAAGTCGGCCTGGGTGCTGGACAAACTTCGGGCGTCGCGCGAGCGGGCGGGGGCGCTGGAGCGGGCGAGAATGGCCTGGGCCGATGGCGCTGAGTTTGACTTTCTGGGACGGCGGGTTGGCCTGCGGCTGGACCCGTCGCACGACTTCAAGCAGGTCGGCGCGGGGCTCTCACCTGGCGTCGATGGAGCCCCCGCGACGCTGTGGCTGGGGCTGGCGAACAATGCGAGCGAAGCGCAAATACGAGATGCGGCACAGGCCTGGCTGATGCGGCAAGCGCAGCAGGTCTTCGCCGAGAGCCTGCAGCGCTTTGCGCCGCAACTGGGCGTGTCGTACAAAAGACTGCGCCTTTCCAGCGCCAGCACACGTTGGGGCAGCGCCAGCGCCGATGGCACGATCCGCTTGAACTGGCGGCTGATCCATCTCAAGCCCGAGATGATCGATTACGTGGTCGTGCACGAGCTGAGCCACCTGCGCCACATGGACCACAGCCCGCAATTCTGGGACGTGGTGGCGAGCGTTTTGCCCGACCACGTGGAGCGGCGAAAGGCCCTCAAACAGGTGGCGCTGTCCGCGTAAGTTCAGGGCGCCGCAAATCGCCACACCCCCACGCTGTCCTGCATTCGTTGCAGTTGCCCCTGAAACCACAACCGGTGCAGATGCGCCACCGATTCGCCCATGGCGAAGGTGCTCTGGTGCAGGTCCAGCGGGCGGTGGAACAGCACCGGGATCATTTCCCATGCACTGTGTGGTCGTTCCCGGCAAGCGTTCATCACTTCAACCAGACGGTCTTCGTGGTGCTCTTGCAGTTGCCGGATGCGCTCGTGCAAACCGGTGAAGGGCTTGCCGTGCGAGGGCAGCACGAGTGTGTCTCGCGGTAGCGGCAGGTAGCGCTCCAGCGAGTCCAGGAACTGCGTCAACGGGTCGCTCTCGGGCTCTACGTCGTACACGCTGACATTGGTGCTGATGCGCGGCAAGACCATGTCGCCGCTGATCAGCACACCCAGAGTTTCGCAGTGCAGCGCGATGTGCTCAGGCGCGTGGCCGTAACCGGCAATGCAGCGCCAGCCGTGGCCGCCGATGGCCACCACCTGACCGTCCATCAGCCGCCGATACTGCTCGGGCACAGCTGGCACCAGGCCGGGGTAGTAGCCCGCACGGGCGCGGATTTTTTCCAGAGCGTCCGGGTCGAGCAAGCCGTGCGCTCGAAAGAACGCCGCTGCACTGTCGCCGCCAAAGCCGGTGGTGCTGCGCGAGCCGATGCGGGCCATGTGGTAGTCCATACCGCTGATCCACAAGCGGCATGACCAGCGCTCGCACAGCCAATGCGCCAGACCGATGTGATCGGGATGCATGTGCGTCACGATCACACGCAGCACAGGCAGTCCCTCCAGTTCGGTCGTAAAAATCTGCTCCCACTGCGCCTTGGCTTCGTCGCGCGCGACGCAGCAGTCGACCACTGTCCACCCCTCGCGGCCGTCCAGCATGTCGCGCAGTAACCAGAGGTTGATGTGGTCCAGCGCGAATGGCAGCGCCATGCGGATCCACTTGACGCCGGGCGCCACCTCCAGCGTGCCCCCCGCCGATGGCAGGGCGTTGCCCAACGGGTATTGCAGTCGCGCTTCGAGCTGGTCTTTGGTCGGTGGTGTCATGCGTGGGCCGGTAAGGCAGTGATGCCGTTAAACTGACGTTGACGTAAACGTCAAGATGCGTGCATTCTAGGGAGCGATCCCTGTTGCTGCTGTCCGCAAGCCGACACCCCACGAACCATGGCGACCATCCCGACCTATTCCATCAGCGATCTCGCGCGTGAGTTCGATCTGACCACGCGCGCCATCCG